>JBIIWK010000201.1:0-6187 GCA_044338955.1 Burkholderiaceae bacterium | reverse complement strand
GCGGCGATTGTGTCTTTTATCAAGAAGTCGTTATAGAGGTTTCAATACACGGCAAGAGGGGCGAAAACTCTATCCCAATCGGGTCGCCGTGAGCACTTGAAAGTCGCTCATCGAAAGTGAAGCATCGACAAGCCTTGATGCAACGCTTGCTGTGATTGAGTCTTGGAAGGCACTTAAGCTGGCTGCTCGAGCGTCGGCGCGCTGTCCGTCAAGGTCATGCGACGCATGTCGCGTTTGTAGATTTTGTCATCGTAAGGGCGTGCACGATGCATGCTGCAGCGGTTATCCCACATGACCAGGTCGAACTGACTCCAGACATGGCTGTACACAAACTCACGCCGCGTGGCCTCTTCGATCAGGTCGCGGATGAGTATCATGCCTTCGGGGCGCGGCATGCCGCGTACCACCCCAATGTGCGAGGCCAAATACACAGACTTGCGTCCCGAACCTGGGTGCTTGCGCACCAAGCGCTGAGGAACGGGCGCGTAATTGAGTAACTCTTGCTCGTTAAAGGCATCGAAACCTAGTTGCGCACGCGAGTAGATTAATGAGTGGTCGCAGATCAGAGGTTCGATCATAGTTTGGGTCTTTTCAGGCAGACGATCCCAGGCCGCACGCATGTCGGCAAACTCAGTGTTGCCACCTTCGGGCGGAATCACGCGCGCGTGCAGCATCGAATACTTGGCTGGGGTTGCTTTAAAACTGCTATCTGTATGCCAAAGCGCATTGCCTAAATTAAACATACGCCGGCGATCATCTGCGGCCAAAATTGAGCCGTCCACATCCAGATTCGAAATGTCGTTCATCTGGTTGTAGGCGAGGCGCTGCTTGTGCACATCGACCACTGCACGTGTTTCTTCCAGTGGCCCCAAGCTACGCGCGAAGCCAACTTGTTGATCGTCGTCGAGTTCTTGTTTCGGAAACACGACGACCGCGTAGCGATCCATCGTGTGGTCAATGATATGGATTTGCTCTGGGCTTAGAGGTTGACGCAGATCGATGTCTGTAATCTTGGCTGCAAAGTCGGTGCCGATCGGTATGATTTTCATGGACGTTGTCTCAGGCGGCAAATTCGGGATTTACTCATTTTATGATGCAATATTAACGGCAAAAATCTTGATTTGGGACGTCTGGACGGATGGTTTTTTAGCCCAAAGGGATCTAAGATAAGTCGGTGTAGTGACTTCACTCCTTTAACATATACCTTAAGGCAGCACCCAATGAACTTAAAAACATTTTCAGTGGCGATGGCTGCTGTATTCTGTACCTTCAATGCAACCGCCCAGCAAGCGCCTACGGCGGATCAGGTTGTTAGCGCGCTCGAAAAGCTGAGTGGTGTGCATCCAGGTGAGCGGCGCAACCATATTATTGGCATCTGCGTTGGCGGCTCGTTTGTCGGCTCAAAAGATGCTCAGGCGTTTACACGCTCTGCCTTATTTTCGGGCGCAGCCATCCCTGTGATTGGTCGCTTTTCCTTGGCGGGTGGTAATCCTAAAGCACCCGATGCCACCAAAAATCCGCGTGGCTTAGCGCTGCAACTCAATTTACCTGGTAATAGCCTTCAACACTTTACGATGCTGAACGTTCCGGTGTTTGGTGCTGCAACGCCTCAAACGTTTTACGATGCTGTGCTGTCGAACATGGCTGATCCAGCAACGGGCAAACCTGATCCAGAAAAGCAAAAGCAATTTAGAGAAACGCACCCTGATGCGAAGCCGCTAGGCGAGTTCATGGCAAAGAACAACCCGCCAGTGAGTTACGCCAACAGTGATTTTTTTAGTGTCCACACGTTTAAATTTATTAACGCAAATAATCAAACCACTTTGGTGCGTTGGCATTTTGTGCCTGAAGACGGTGTTAAGCGCCTGACCGATGCAGAGATGGGGACGATGCCTGTCCGCTTCTTAGATGAGGATCTGATTGCTAAAACTAAAAAAGGGCCTGTTCGGTGGAACATGATGCTTACGATTGGTGAGGCCTCGGATGTGCAAAACAACCCAACGCTTTATTGGCCTGCCGAGCGTAAAACAATTCAGGCAGGTGTGTTGACGCTGACCTCGGCCACACCACAAAAAGGGGCTGATTGCGAAAAAATCAACTTCGATCCTTTGGTCATGGGTGACGGTATTGCCCCAACCGATGACCCTATTCTGCAGTTTCGCTCGCCTTCTTACGCGGCCTCGTTTGTGAAGCGCTTAACTGGAAATTAATGAGTTGCTTGCTGGGGCAGGGCTCGGGTTGCGTCTGCCCCAGCAGTGAAGTACCGTTGGCGTGCGGTGAACGATTTAGAAGTTGAGACTCAGTCCGCCTCTATAATCCGGGCATGTTATCTAAAGGAAGCTTGCACTTTATTTATCTAAAGGAAGCTTGCACTTTATCAATACAGGCATTGCGCGGTAGCGCTAAGATGACGGTGCCGCAATTTTTAGCGGCTGACTGACCCTTTTCTTACGATCTTTACTGCTTACCCGCCTAAACTAATGCCCACAAGCCAATTTCTGACCGCAGCTTTCTATAAATTTGTCGATTTGCCTGATTTTGAGCAACGCAGGCTACCCTTGCTTGAGTTATGTGAAGGTCTCAACGTCAAGGGCCTCATCTTGTTGGCGCGTGAGGGCATCAATAGCACTTTGGCTGGCGCTGAACCCGATGTTCGGGCGGTGTTGGCACACCTGCGGGCAGATCCAGCCTTTGCCGATCTGCAGCACAAAGAAGCGTGGGCCAATCATCCCCCGTTTCGTCGGATGAAAATTCGCGTTAAGAAAGAGATTGTCACCATGGGGGTGGCGGGCATTAGTCCCACCCACATGGCCGGCACTTACGTAAAGCCGCAAGACTGGAACGCACTTATCAGTGATCCAGACGTGGTGGTGATCGATACGCGTAACGACTACGAGGTAGAGCTAGGCACATTCAAAGGGGCCCTCGATCCAAATATCGGCACCTTCTCTGAATTGCCCTCTTGGGTAGACCAGGCCAAGGCGCTCGAAGCCCGTACGGGTAAAAAGCCTAAAGTCGCGATGTTTTGTACCGGCGGGATTCGCTGTGAAAAATCAACCGCCTTGATGCGGACAAAGGGTTTTGACGAGGTCTATCACCTCGAGGGAGGTATCCTTAAATACCTCGAGACCGTTCCGCCTGAGCAAAGCCTCTGGGAGGGCGAGTGTTTTGTGTTTGATGAGCGCGTTTCTGTTGGCCACGGGTTGCAGCAAACCTCACGCCCGCTGTGCCGGTGTTGCCGCCAGCCCTTGCCTGATGGTGCAACAGAATCGCCGCTTTACGAAGAAGGCGTGAGTTGCCCGCGCTGCATCAATAAAACGACCGAGTTGCAAAAGAGCGGCGCTCGCGAGCGACAGCGCCAATGCGAGCTCGCTAAAAAACGAGACACTGCTCATGTCGGGGCAAAGATACCCTCTCGTCAGGATGCCTAACAGGACAGAGATAACGCCTAAAGACAAAATGTTTTGACTAAACACTTTGTATCCTTTTCGTTTTCATCAAATTGCTAAAGTCTGACTGGTATTGCTGTAGGGCGAATTAACTTGGAATCAAAAATCGTCTTTCGATTTGTCGAGCGACTAGAACAATTATCGAGACCAAAAAAAGATAGACAGCAGCTGCAAACATGTACGCTTTGAAAAACTGAAAATTTGTCGATGCAAGCTCTTGTACACGGGCAAAAAATTCTGTGTACTGAATCAAAAACGCAACTGAACTATCTTTCAAGTTTCCGATGCATTGGTTAGTGAGCGCGGGGATGGATTGCCTCAATACCTGAGGCAAAATGATGAGTTGAAAGATTTTAAAAGTGCTAAAGCCTTGTGCCCGAGCCGCCTCGAGCTCTGCGCGATCTAGTCCATTGAACGCCGTGCTGAGATACGCCGCGTTGTAGGCAGCGATATTCATTGTGAAGCCGATCAAAGCGACGGTAAACGGCGAGCACTTGATGCCCCATTGGGGTAAACCGTAATACATTAAAAACAACAAGACGATCAACGGCATGCCGATAAAAAACGAAATATAAGCTTTGACGACTGTACGAACGAGTTTGTGTTGACTGATTGAGAAATAGAAAACAACAATGCCGAACAATAAGCCCGAGACGCTAGCAAAAACTGCAAGCTTGAGCGTTTGTTCTAGCCCCGCTAAGATCAAGGGCAATTGCTCAAGTAAGTCGCGTTCGAAAGCTCCCATCCCAGTCACGATGCGTGACCCTCACGACCAAAAAACTCTCTGACCTTAGCGTCTGGATGGTTCGTGGCCAAGTGCTCAATCGTATCCTCGGCTTTGACAACACCTTGTTCAAGAAAAATGACTTTTTCTGAAATCTGCCTCGCGAACAGCAAGTCGTGCGTTACACACATCATCGTGATGTTGTCGCGATTCAGTCGGTTAAATAATTCTGCCACCTCACGCACCATGACAGGATCCAACGCTGAAGTCGGTTCGTCAAAGACCACAACAGCTGGGTCCATCGCTAACGCGCGGGCAATCGCAACGCGCTGCTTTTGGCCGCCAGAAAGTTGTTCGGGATATTTGTGCTGATGCGCGAGCATATCGAGACGAGATAGCTCAAAGGAGGCTTTCTCGTTAGCCTCTGCGCGACTCATTTTTTTTAATTTTCGCAACGCAAGCGTGACGTTGTCACCAACCGTCAAATGACGGTAAAGGGCGAACTGTTGAAACACAAATCCGATACTTTGCCTCAGTGCAAGCACGTCAGTACTCGGGCTAGTGATATCAGTACCACGAAAACTAATCGTGCCAGAGGTGGGTTCTACCAAGCGATTCAAACAACGCAGCAAGGTTGATTTTCCACACCCCGAGGGGCCCATCACAACTTTAAGTTCACCTTGCAACAGCTCAAGGTTGACACCGTTTAACACGGTGTGATCGTCGAATTTTTTGACAAGGTTACGAACTTCAATAAGTGCCATGTTAGGCATCCCCTATGCCAGGCACGCGAAAGTGCTTTTCAATCCGCAGCGCACCGCGGATTAGGATCCAGTAAATTCCAAAATACAGAACTCCAACTGCTAAATAGACCTCGATCCCGCGAAGCGTGGTCGCCGTGAGGTTCATGGCCTGCTTGGTCATCTCGGGGATACCTACGGTATAGGCGAAAGGAGAATACTTGAGTATCGACGTGAACTCATTGATCATTCCTGGTACCGCGAAGCGTAGCATTTGAGGGGCTTCAATGTACCTAAAGATTTGTAGACGGCTCATGCCACTTGCTCGAGCAGCCAGAATCTCAGAGGTGCTTACCGCTTGTAGAGCGCCCCGAAAGACTTCAGAGAGGTTAGCTGCCGCAATGAGCCCTAGACTGAGCGCCATCGCGGCGAGTGGGCTGACCTTTACGCCAATACTTGGCAGCCCAAAATACACCATGAACAGAAGCACTAAAACAGGGATGCCTCGAAACACATACGTTAAAACATCGAGAACCCAACCGATACGCTGTGTGCCAAGCTGCCTGAGGCCTGCCATCACAAGCCCGACTAGCAGAGCCGTTGCGCTACACGTCAACGTGACGAGTAGCGTATGCCCGAGTCCCTGTGCTAATTGTTCAAGGATATCGAGAAAGCTCATACCGCTGTTTTTGAGCGCGCTACTTCAACCATTGATCAACAATGGCTTTGACTTTGTCTGGTCCGATCTCTTTTAAGTATTTATCAAAGTCGTCGCGACGCGCAGAACCCTTTGCGAACGCAAAGCCCAGCTTGTCAAAACCTGTAAACACACGGGCGCTTTCAACTGGCAATTTAAGTTTATAGAGATAGTTTGCAAAGACCGGCTCTTCAATGAACGCTAAATCAAGATTGCCATTTTGCAAGTCAGTCATTGCCTCGCTATATGAGGGATAAAGTTTGACTTGACTCAAAGAGTAATAGCCCTTTGGTTCGAATTCGCTCTTAATCAGATCGCTGTAGGCCATGCCGCGTGGATAGCCGATAGAGTATTTTTTGAGTTCAGAGAGGTCACTGATTTTTATGTTGCGACTCTTTAAGCTGACTAAGTGCCACGCATTATCGTAGTAGGGTTGCGAAAAATCCATCACCTCTTTACGTTTATCGGTGATAGAGATACCCGAAAACGCGACGTCGGCTTGTCCGCTTGATACAGCACCCAGCATGCCTTGCCAATCGTAAGGTGTAATTTTTAATGTGCAGCCACGTGCTTTGCA
>JBIIWK010000200.1:0-6199 GCA_044338955.1 Burkholderiaceae bacterium | reverse complement strand
CGAAATTAAAATTGTCGGTAGCCAAGCCTTTACTGAAAGTAATTTGCTTGGCCTTTTCAAGATGACGACTCCAGGCTGGTTGTCTTGGTACACCGACAGTGACAAGTACTCCCGCGAAAAGCTCGAACGCGACCTCGAGACCTTACGATCCTTTTACCTCGACCGTGGTTTTCTTGAGTACAAGGCCGAGCCACCCCAAGTAACGATCTCGGGCGACCGTAAAGATATTTTCATTACACTGACCATCAGTGAAGGTAAGCCCTATAAAGTCACGAGTGTGAACTTGGCCGGCAACTTACTTGGGCTAGAGGCCGAAGTCAATGCATTGGTACAAGTCAAAGCGGGCGAGACTTTTTCGGGTGAAAAGACAAACGCGACAGCCAAAAGTATCACTGACTACTTGGGCAACTTGGGCTACGCCTTCGCTAACGTCAATCCAAATCCAATCTTAAACCGCGAAGCCCAGACTGCTGATCTTACGTTTTACGTCGATCCAAGTCGTCGCGTGTATGTTCGAAAAATTCAAATCTCAGGTAATCATCGCACACGCGACGAAGTCGTGCGGCGCGAACTGCGTCAACCCGAGGCTGCCTGGTATGACTCCGGCAAGCTTAAGCTTTCGCGCGACCGGCTTGACCGCCTTGGCTACTTTAAAGACGTAAAACTAACGACCGACCCTGTGCCCAATTCACCCGATCAGGTTGATGTCAATCTGACCGTGACTGAAAAA
Source organism: Burkholderiaceae bacterium (assembly GCA_044338955.1). GTDB lineage: Bacteria > Pseudomonadota > Gammaproteobacteria > Burkholderiales > Burkholderiaceae_B > Zwartia. The sequence continues at coordinate 5,469 of JBIIWK010000200.1, read as the reverse complement.
CCCACCGGTATGATCAATTTAGGCGTGGGTTACGGTCAAGTGGACGGCGTGATTTTAACCGCGGGTATCACTGAAGAGAACGTCTTCGGCAGTGGCACAAACCTAACGCTTAACTTGAACACCAGCTTGTATAACCGTTCTGCGGTGCTGGCGCATACCGATCCGTACTTTACCAACGACGGTATTAGCCGAACCACTTCGCTCTACTACCGCACCATGACACCGTATTCGAACAATCCGGGCATGTATCAGGTGACGACCGTTGGCGCAGGCTTAAGCTTTGGTGTGCCTATTTCAGAATTTGATCGTATTTACGGCGGCGCAAACGTTGAGCGCAACACGATTGGGTTGTACGACAATTCGCCTTTAGCGTATCGTGAGTACGTCTATAACTACGGCGACACCACCACGGCCGTTATTTTGAACACCGGCTGGGCCAAAGATACGCGCGATAGTGCTTTGACGCCTACCCGTGGTAGCTTTACCCGTTTAAAGGCTGATGTGGGTACGGTCAACTTGAAATACTACATGTTGGGTGCTCAGCAACAACTGTTCGTCCCAGTGGGACGCGATTACACCCTTGCGTTTAACGCTTTGTTTGACTACGGCAATAGCTATAGCGACCTGCAATACCCGATTTTCAAAAATGTGTACGCTGGTGGTATCGGTACCGTTCGAGGTTTCTCGCAAAACTCGCTGGGCCCTCGCGACTTGCTGACCGGTACTTACTTGGGTGGCTCGAAACGCGTAGTGGGTAACGTCCAGTTCTATTTCCCAATGCCTGGCACTCAAAACGACCGCACTTTACGTTGGTTTACCTTCGTGGATGGTGGTCAGGTGTATGGCACAGATGGCTACGGTAATGACACTGCGATTAATTTAGCCAATATTCGTTACTCGGCTGGTATTGGTCTGTCATGGATATCACCGCTTGGACCACTGCAGCTTTCGCTTGCTAAGCCCTTAAATGCTAAAGATGGCGATAACTTACAGGTCTTCCAGTTCCAAATCGGTACCGGCTTCTAGGTTTAATTATTTGCACAATTGCGTGCTGAAATTTGTTTTTTGTGAGACTTTAATAATGTCTGCTTTGATGACCACCACGAATCGCTCAGTTTTCAATCGCCTTGCGTATCGCGCGCTTAGCCTAGTTGCCGTGTCAGGCGCTGTGCTCACACTCGCATTGGCGACACCCGTGCTCGCGCAAGGGCAGGGTACCAAGATTGGGTTTGTGAATACAGAGCGTATTTTGCGTGATTCTGCGCCAGCAAAAGCTGCGCAAACCAAGATTGAAAATGAATTCAAAAAGCGTGCCGAAGAGCTCGAGAAGCAAGTAAATAATTTACGCAGCCGTGCGCAACAGCTCGAAAAAGACGCGCCAGTCTTGTCCGAGTCTGAGCGCAACAAACGTCAGCGCGAACTAGCCAACCTCGATGCTGACTTACAGCGCAAACGTCGTGAGATTCAAGAAGACTCAAGTCGCCGTCGTAACGAAGAGTTTGCCACCATTATTGAAAAAGCAAATGCCGCAATTAAAAAGATTGCCGAGCAAGAAAGCTATGACATCGTGATTCAGGATGCCGTGACGGTGAACCCACGCGTGGATATCACTGACAAGGTGATCCAGGCTCTCGGCAAGTAACCTGACAGAACGATGCCTGTTTTACTAGCCCCCGAGCGCGCACCTTTACTGTCTCAGTTACTGAAGGCGATACCGGGGGGCTTGGTGCAAAAAGTTGTCCCTGGAACAGGGCAATTTATTGATCCAGTTGTGGCTGGCTTGGGTGCTTTACCCCATGCCGGTCAATACGAAGCCTCTTTTATCGTTCATCCAAAGTACCTAGAGCAGCTCGCGGTGACCAAAGCCGCAGCGGTGATTGTGTTGCCTGAAATTGATGAACTGCTGTCGCAAGCGCCCGTGCAGCCCGCCTACGCACGCGTCGTCTGCAAGCACCCTTATTTGTTGTACGCCCGAATTGCTCAGTGGTTTGACTGGGCTCGGCAGCCAGCGCGTGAAATCAGCGTGCATCCTTCAGCCGTCGTTGATCCAACCGCTGTTTTAGCACCAAGCGTGACGGTTGGCCCGTTGGCTGTGATCGGCGCACGCTGCGTGATCGACGCCATGGTGCAAATCGGTGCGGGCTGCGTGTTGGGGGCCGATGTCAAAGTTGGTGCCTCGTCGGTGATTCAGCCACGTGTCGCGATTTATGATGGTGTACAAATCGGCTCTCGCGTGATTGTGCACAGTGGCGCTGTGCTTGGTGCGGATGGATTTGGTTTTGCGCCAGACCCAAGCCTGGCAAAAGGCGCCTGGGGAAAAATCCCTCAGCTTGGCGGTTTGCTCATCGGTAATGATGTCGAGATCGGGGCGAACACCACCATTGATCGTGGGGCGCTTGAAAATACCGTGATTGAAGACGGCGTTAAGCTCGACAATCAAATCATGATTGCGCATAACTGTCGCATCGGCACGCACACTGCGATTGCGGCTTGTACTGCTGTGGCGGGCTCGACCACGATTGGCGCACGCTGCACCATTGCCGGCGCTGCTGGGATTGCGGGTCATCTGACGATCTGTGACGATGTCTTTGTTTCAGGTGGTACCGGTATCACAACCGACGTCACAGAACCCGGTCGTTACACAGGCGTGTTTCCGTTTGCGCCACATGCAGAGTGGCAACGTAATGCGGCTGTAGTGTCACAGCTCTCGGTGTTGCGCAAACGCTTACGCAAGCTCGAGCGCGAATAGCGCCAGGGTTCGTGCACCAGATTATTGTTTAGGAATAGCCCTTCTTGGGCTTCACAGGAATCTCTATGCAGCTTGATATTAAAAGTATTCTTGAGCGTTTGCCTCACCGCTACCCGATGCTTCTCATTGATCGTGTCTTAGAAATGGTACCTGGCAAGTCGATCAAGGCACTTAAAAATGTCTCGATTAATGAACCGTTTTTTGTCGGGCATTTTCCGCATCATCCCGTGATGCCTGGCGTGCTCATACTTGAAGCGATGGCGCAGGCCGCAGCGATTTTTTCGTTTGCCGAAGAAACGGGTCTGAAGCCTAAAGATCAAGAAAGCGTTTACTACTTCGTGGGCATTGATGGCGCGCGATTTCGCAAGCCCGTATTGCCTGGCGATCAACTGCACATCGAAGTGGTCGCAGAGCGCTTAGGTAGCAAGATTTGCAAGTACCAGGGGCGCGCCTTTGTGGATGGTCAAGAGGTTGCAGAAGCTAAGCTGATGTGTGCCATTCGCCCAGTGGAATAAAAAATGTCAGCGCTCATTCATACGACCGCGTTGGTCGATCCATTGGCACAACTGCACCCAACCGTGAGTGTTGGGCCTTATTCGATCATTGGGCCAGACGTTAAAATCGACGCCCATACCAAGGTTGGGTCTCATTGCGTCATCGATGGTCACACCACGATCGGGCAAAACAATCATTTCTATCGTTTTTGTTCTGTAGGGGGTATGCCTCAAGACAAAAAATACTCAGGCGAACCCACGCGACTTGAGATTGGCGATCGGAACATGATGCGTGAATACGTGACGATCAACACCGGTACGGTGCAAGACGTGGGCGTTACACGTTTGGGATCAGACAATTGGGTGATGGCCTACGTACACGTCGCGCACGACTGCCAAATCGGCAATAACGTGATCTTGGCCAATGGCGTGCAGATGGGTGGACATGTCCATATCGGAGATTGGGCGATTGTTGGCGGTTTGGCAGCGATTCATCAATTCGGACGCGTTGGTGCCCACAGCATGACCGGCGGACAGAGCGCTTTGCATATGGATGTTCCGCCTTACATCATGAGTTCGGGAAATCCGTGCATACCGGTTGGGGTAAATGCTGAAGGATTAAAGCGCCGTGGCTTTACGCCCGAGCAGATCAGTGCCTTACGTGATGCCTACAAATTAATTTACCGACGTGGTTTGTCTTTAGATGAAGCGCGTTTACAAATGCGTCAACGACAGGCCGAAGAGCCAGCAGTTGCGGCTGCGCTTCAGGTCATGCTCGACTTCTTGGATAGCAGCACTCGAGGCATTATTCGCCCATGACCTGGCGGCTTGGACTTGTTGCGGGCGAGCCTTCTGGGGATTTGATCGCTGCAAGAGTTTTAGCCGGAGTGCAGCAGGCAGACGCGGAGGTCCGGGCCGAGGGGATCGGTGGGCCGCAGCTGATGCAACAAGGTTTGGCGCTTTGGCACCCCATGCAAGCATTGACAGTCTTTGGCTACCTCGACGCGCTTAAGCAAGTGCCAACCTTGGTGCGCACCTATCTCGATGTTAAACGCCGTTGGCTCAAAGAGCCTCCCAGTGTGTTCTTAGGCGTGGATGCACCAGATTTCAATTTGCGCCTTGAGCACACGCTTAAGCAATCCGGGATCCCGACAGTGCATTTGGTCAGCCCTTCGATTTGGGCGTGGCGCTACGAACGTATTCACCACATTCGCGAGGCCGTTTCGCATATGTTGGTGATGTTTCCGTTTGAAGAGGCGCTGTATCAAAAAGAAAACATACCGGTCACGTTTGTGGGGCATCCCCTGGCCGATGCGATCGCGCAAGAACCCGACCGAGCGGCAGCGCGTCAACGCTTAGGGCTTGACCTCAATGCCAGAGTGCTGGCGATGTTGCCCGGCAGCCGCGCCTCTGAGATCAAATGGATTGCCCCCAGGTTTTTGCAAACGGTTCAGCACTTACAAAAGCGTGATCCGCAGCTGCAGGTGCTGGTGCCCATGGTCAACGCGGCACGGCTGGCAGAGTTCAAACAGATATTGAAGGATTATCCGGTCGATCATTTGCATATCTTGACAGCAAACGCGACGGTCGCGCCCGTGCATTCTGCGACCCTGAATGCTTTAGTTGAACAGCGACACGCCTCAACGGCGCCACGCGTCGCACCCCTTACGACACCGCTTACAACACCACCTACCACACCACTCACCACACCACTCGCCACACCGCTTACAACACCACTCACCACACCGCCTACCACACCACTGGCTACACCTTTCGCCACACCCATGACGCGCCCTGTGGCGTGGGATGCGCTTGAGGCTTGTGATGTGGCGTTAGTGGCAAGCGGTACGGCCACACTCGAGACGGCGCTGTTTAAACGACCCATGGTGATCTCGTATGCCGTGTCGCCATGGGTGCGCCGCATCATGGCCTGGAAATCGGGTCAACAGCGGCCTTACGTGCCGTGGGTAGGGCTGCCGAATGTATTGCTCAACGATAGCGTCGTACCAGAGTTGATTCAAGAAGACGCTACGCCCGAGAAGCTAGCGCAGGCGGTGTACGAAAAATTTATTGATGAGCGCAAAGCGCGCGAGATCGAGGCTAGGTTTCATGAACTACATCATTCGTTAAGATGCGATACGGCGAGTCGCGCAGCCGAGGTTATCTTAGAACTGGCGCACCGCTCGCGTTTGACTACGAATGGCCTGAGTCATACCGACGAGGTCA
>JBIIWK010000020.1:0-19497 GCA_044338955.1 Burkholderiaceae bacterium | reverse complement strand
GCCTCGCCACGTTGGTGGTTTGGCGCGTGCGGTACTGTCGGGCGACGACTGGCGCAGCAGTGTCGTGCAGGGCAACACCGGCGACTACGTTTTGCCTTACGGCTCAATCAACGAGGGTGACCGACTCGACTTTGAGCAAGATCTTCGTGAGAACCCAACGCTGTTACGCGACCAACTGGCCCTGTTGGGTTTGGCGCAAGACTGCGTGGTTGTGTTGGATACGCCGCCGGGCGCATCAGTGTATCTGACGCAGGCACTCGCTGCGGCGAACGCTGCCGTCATCGTTGCGTTGCCCGATGCCGCCTCGTACGCGACATTGCCAAAGATTATGAGCTTGATCAAGCAGTACTGCTCGCGCAGAAAGAAATTTTTGGGCTATCTGTTGGTGATCAATCAAGTAGATCGGGTCAAACAACTGGCTGATGACGTAACAGACATGATGTCAGCAAAGTTTGGCAAGAAGTCGATCGTGCTGATTCATCAAGATCAGGCGATCCCTGAGGCGTTGGCTTACAGCAAAGATTTGCAAGAATATGATCCCCTGAGCCGTGGCGCACATGATGTCAAACTGTGCGTCCAGACCGTCGAGCGTTTGCTCAACCCTGACACCGTCGGAGCCGTCGCCGCATGAGTCTCTTTTCTTTCAGCGAGCTGCCAAATAAGCTTGAACGTTTGGGCGGAAAATTAGCAAATGCCCCCCTTTGGGAAAGCAACTTCGTGCGTGCCATTGCGGCCGTTATAGCGGTATTGCTGCTCGCTATTGTCATCGCTGTTCCGCTAGATCTTTTTCAACAGGCAACGATCGCTGTGCTGGCCTTTGTGGTGTCCTCAAAGCTACGCAAATTGTCTTGGGGCCGTGGCGGCATCCTCATCATGATTGGCATATCGTTATTGATGACGATGCGCTATCTGTATTGGCGCTTGACAGCCACACTTGATTTCGAGACTTCGTCTGACGCCTTTTTTGGCTACCTCTTATTGTTCGCCGAGCTCTATGGCATCACTTGCTTGGTGCTCGGTTACATTCAAACAGCATGGCCACTTGAGCGCCAGCCAGTGATGATTGATCGGCCAGTTTCTGAATGGCCAACTGTTGACGTCTTTATTCCGACCTACAACGAAGACTTATCGGTTGTGCGTTTGTCGGTATTAGCTGCGCTCACACTCGACTGGCCCGCGGACAAACTGCGGGTCTACTTGCTGGATGATGGACGCCGTGACCAATTTAGGGATTTTGCTCAAAATTGTGGGGCGATTTATTTAACACGTGATAACAATCGGCATGCTAAAGCTGGCAATCTAAACGAAGCACTCAAGCGCACCAACGGTGATTTTGTTGCGATTTTTGATTGCGATCACATTCCAACGCGCTCGTTTTTACAGCTGTCAATGGGTTCGTTTTTACGCGATCCGAAGCTAGCGATGGTGCAAACGCCTCACTTTTTCTTTTCGCCCGATCCGTTTGAGCGAAACCTAGAAACGCATGGCAAAGTGCCTAACGAAGGCCAACTTTTTTACGGTCTGGTGCAAGACGGTAACGACATCTGGAATGCTTCATTCTTTTGTGGTTCGTGTGCAGTGCTGCGACGCGCCCCCTTAGAGGAGATTGGTGGCGTAGCGGTTGAAACTGTTACTGAAGATGCGCACACGGCTTTAAAAATGAGTCGTCGTGGTTACAACATGGCCTATCTTGCCGTGCCGCAAGCTGCTGGATTAGCAACTGAAAACCTGTCAAGCCATGTGGGGCAGCGGATTCGTTGGGCGCGTGGTATGGCGCAAATTTTTAGAATTGATAATCCATTATTAGGCCCTGGCTTGACTCTGGGTCAGCGACTTTGTTACGTCAACGCGATGTTGCATTTTTTCTATGGTTTGCCGCGTTTGATCTTCTTAAGCGCTCCGGTTGCCTACCTGGTATTTGGCGCGCACGTGTTTACTGCAACGACCTCGATGGTGTTGGCGTATGCGCTGCCCGCAATCGTGCTGGCGAGTATGACGAACTCAAAAATTCAAGGCAATCACAGGCATTCGTTCTGGAACGAAGTGTATGAGACTGTGTTGGCCTGGTATATCTCGATGCCCGTACTGATGGCCTTGCTGAACCCGAAGTGGGGTAAGTTCAACGTCACCGCTAAGGGCGGAAAAATCGACCAAGAATATTACGACTGGAAAATGGCCGTACCTTATGTGTTGCTCTTGGCGGTAAATGCCATCTGCGCGGTCTTTGGTATTACAGAATTGCTGCGGGGGTCAGACGAGCCTTTTACCGCTTTGATTAATTGTGTCTGGGTGGTCTACAACACTGTGATTTTGAGCGCGAGCGCGTACGTTGCGAACGAGGCGCGTCAGATTCGTCATACGCCGCGCATTAAAGCCACGTTTCCTGCCACGGTCAGCCGCGCAAACGGTCGAACGGTCGTGTGCGAAACCGCAAACTTTTCGAGTACTGGCTTAGGGTTGAAGCTACCTAAAGACAATGGCGTTAAGTGGGATATCGGTGAGCGGGTGCATGTCTCGATCTTTCGAGGTGACAAAGAATCAACGTTCCCTGGCACTGTGCAAACCGGTGGGCAGTTTGTTGGTATTCAGTTTGACGATTCGCTGACACTTAAACAGACAAAAGAGCTCGCCAAGATGACTTTCGGCCGGGCCGATATGTGGGCGACCGAGTGGGATAAGCACACCGACGACAAACCCATGACGTCCATCAAGAACGTAATCGGACACGGGCTTGTCAATCTATATGGCTTGATCCGTAGTGGTATCCGCGGCGCTTTCGTTAAACGCAGAGCGTAAGAATGGCTTTCGCACCTATGCACACTTCACAAGAGTCAGTAATGAAAGAGATTTTGTCTGTCAGATTGTTTGACTCAAGCGCGGCTTTTACTTTTCGAGTCTGTGCTTCAGTGCTCGTGTTGTCTGGCCTTTTCGGGCTGGCACCACAAGCATTTGGCCAAGTCCCCAGGCCTGCGTCGCTGGTACCTGCACCTGCGATTGCCAGCCCAGCATTATCTGCGTCGGTCATTCCGTCTGCGGTGACACCCCTTGAATCATCAGCGACCGTGATGTCGGGTGAGGGTACTCGTACGGTCAAGCAGACCTTGCGTCAGTTGGGTGCGAATGGCGCCTTGACGCTGAGGGGGGCAGACGGGCGTGATGGTGTGCGCTTTAACGTACGTGCAGACGAGGTCATTTCAAAGGCGACTTTGACCCTGAGCTATGGGTTTTCTCCGGCGTTACTGAGCGATGGCTCGCAGCTTAATGTGCTGATTAACGGCGATGTTGCAGCCAGTATCCCTGTTGATAAAGTCGATGGTGGTAAAAATCTCGAGCGCATCATCGAGTTACCGGTGCGTTTGATTTCAGACTACAACCAGTTGACCTTGCAGTTGATTGGTCGCACGACCTTGCAGTGCGAAGATCCAACCAATAATGGGCTGTGGGCGACAATCAGCAACAAAAGCGTGCTTGAGCTTGTGACCCAGGCGATCGCGCTACCGAATGATCTGTCGTTGTTGCCCCTGCCCTTTATGGATCAGCGCGATGCACGTGCTTTAAGTTTGCCGTTTGTGTTTGTCGGTGCGCTCGATAACACCATGCTCGAAGCGGGCGGGGTCTTGTCCTCTTGGTTTGGCGCTTTGGCAAGTGCGCGTGGTGCAAGGTTTCCAGTCACCATGAATACTGTACCGGCTAAGGGTAATGCCATCGTGCTGATTGCCAACGCAAAGCCGACTGTACCGGGTGTACAGATCGCAGCGATTTCGGGGCCGACGATTTCTGTGGTGACGAACCCAGGCGATCCGTTTGGAAAACTGCTGTTGGTGATGGGGCGTGACAGCGCTGAGCTTAAAAAGGCGGCAGCTGCGTTAGCTTTAGGTGGATCAGTCTTGTCGGGCCAAACGGCAGCGATCACCGGCCTGACCGACCTTGTCGCGCGTCGTCCCTATGACGCACCGAACTGGTTGCCCTCTAATCGTGCCGTGAAGTTTGGCGAGTTAAGCTCTGCGCAAGCGATGAATGTGACGGGCTATGACCCAGGTCCGATTCGCCTGAATTTACGCATACCGCCAGATTTGTATAGTTCGAAAGCTTCGGGTGTGCCAGTCGATTTAAGATATCGCTATACCCCGCAACCAACATCTAAAAACTCTTCTTTGACGGTCAATATTAATGATCAGCTAGTGAAGTCGTTTATTTTGTTTCCGCTTGAACGTCTGACAGCAGATGATAGCCTGTACGGAAAGGTACGTTCGCGCGTGTGGGGCGAGGGCGCCGTGCTTGAGAAACTACAAGCCGACGAAACGCAGTCGATGGTGGGTAAGCTCACTTTGCCGTTGACAGCGCTTTATCCCAGATCACAACTGCAATTGCGCTATCAGTACGATTACATCAAAACCGGCGAGTGCGGCGATATTGTGGTCGACAATATGCGTGGTGCGATTGAGCCGACTTCTACCTTAGATATTTCTGGCTATTCGCATTTTATGGCCATGCCAGATTTGCGTGCGTTTCACACACTTGGCTTTCCGTTTACCCGCTTGGCTGACTTGTCTCAAACGGCAGTTGTGCTGCCCGACACGCCAAGCCTGCAAGAGTATTCGACCTACTTAGAGTTGCTGGGGCGGTTGGGCGAGTCGACAGGGTATCCGGGTACCGCCATCACCGTGACGCAAGCCGAGCGGATCGCCACGGTTGCCGATAAAGATCTGCTGCTCGTGGCCTCTGGCTCGAACCAGCCCTTGTTGAAACAATGGGCAAACGCTTTGCCGGGTAGTTTGGGCGGAGCCAAGCGTTTCAGTCTGTCTGATTTGGTCTATGAGGCGCGTCAGTTTGTGAGCCCAGACCCTGCGGCAAACGTCCGGCTCGCGCGTTCAGAGATTACGTTCAATAGCGTGGCCGATGGTGCACTGTTTGCAGGATTTGAGTCACCCTTAAAAAGTGGTCGCAGTGCCGTGCTGTTGTGGGGTGTTGAAGCCCAAGGTCTGCGCGATGGCATCAGTGCCTTGATTGGCGGTGAAGGCTATGACAAGCAGCTCGAAGGCAGTCTGGCTTTAGTGCGCGCACAAAAAATTGAATCGCTTGTTGCAGATCAGTCGTATCACATTGGTCGGCTCGGTTGGTTTGAACAGACGCAATGGACGCTCTCAAGAAACCTCAGCGCGTATGTGTTGACAGCGTTGGCAGCCGCTCTGCTGTTAGCCATCGTAGCCTTCGTATTTTTGCGGTCTTTGGCAAAACGTCGATTAGCCGTTGCCGTAGGTGTAAAACGTGGTCGCCAAAGCTAAGGCGCTTGGCGCGTGGCTTGTACGTCAATGGTGCTCACTTGTTGTAAGTGCAGTGCCGTTGATGTGCACCCCTGCGCTTGCCATCACAGTGCCAGCGCCTGCGTCGGCCTCGGCGCCACAAGCGCAAGCACCTGCGAAGGTGCAGGCGCCAGCGCGCGCTGGGTCACAAGCACAGTCACAACCGCAGGCACAAGCACAGACGTCGGCAGCGGTCGCCCCATTTCGTGCAGTGTGTCCGGTTGAGGACTGGCCGCTTTGGAGTGAGTTTTTAAAATTCTTCGTCACCTCTGACGGGCGAGTGATTTACTCTTTTGCGCCAAAGGCCGATAGCGTGTCGGAGGGGCAATCGTACGCAATGTTTTTTGCACTGATCGCCAACGATCCAGTCAATTTTGAAAAAATTTGGCGCTGGACCGTACGCAATATGTTCGCCAATGATTTGGATACACGCTTACCGGCTTGGCTATGGGGACAGGCCGAAGACGGGAGCTGGAAGGTCTTAGATGCACATTCGGCATCAGACTCGGATACCTGGATTGCCTATCTATTGCTCGAGGCGGGGCGACTTTGGCAACGACCCGAGTACACCGCTGAAGGCAACAAGGTGTTGGCGACGATTGAAAAGTATTTGATTCTTGATCTGCCAAATTTTGGAAAGATGTTGTCTTCTGGGCGGGTCAGCTTTGTCGAGCCCGACAACTTATGGCGTTTGAATCCAAGCTATTTGCCGCTGCCACTGTTGCGACGCTTTGCAGAGCTGCGCCCAAACGGCCCGTGGACTGAAATTGCCCTGAACACGCCCCGATTGCTAAAAGCGACGAGCCCAAAGGGCTTTGCGTCAGATTGGGTCAGTTACGTGCGCCCACCTGAAGGCCGAGCGCACTTTGGGATCGACGAACTTGGGGCGGATCGCGGTAGCTACGATGCGATTCGCGTGTATCTTTGGGCAGGGATGACTGCCAAAGAGGACCCCTTAGCGGCAGAAGTACTCAAAGCAATTCCCGGGATGTTGGCTTACATCCGTGCAAACAAGCAGCCCCCAGAGAATGTGTTGGTCACGACCGGTACAGTGAGTGGTCAAGCGCCCTTTGGGTTTTCAGCGGCGGTGTTGCCCTATCTAAAAGCCCTTGGCGCCACGCAGCTTTTTGAAGAGCAGGCGCAACGCGCGCGCCGCATGCAAGTTGCTAGCGCAAGCGACCGAACGATGTTTCCGGTACGCCCGCCTTATTACGATTACGCCTTAAGCCTTTTTGCTTTTGGGTGGACAGAAGACCGGTACCGGTTCTTAAAGAACGGACAAGCAAAATTTCATTGGGAAAAATCATGTTCTTACGCCGCAGCACGTTAGCTTTAGGTCTTTTGCTTGCCTTTGGCCCACAGCCGGGGTTCGCGCAGAATGCTGCGCAAAAGGTATTGCTTGAACAGGCGCTGTACTGGAAGTCGAAGGGTAATGGCGAGCGTGCTGCCGAGGCCTGGAGGAAGCTGTTGATCATTAATCCCTCTGATGCGCGTGCCCTTTACGGTTTAGCGATGGTCGAGCTGGACTCAAACCGACTTGAAGCCGCGCAAGCCTACGTCGACAAAATTAAGCAAGTGGATACGTCGGGGCGCTATGTCACGATGCTGCAGCAAGATCTCAGCTTGCGTGCACCCGCCAATGAAAAATTGTTGTATGAAGCCAGATTGCTGCAAGAAAGTGGTAAGGCGGATCAAGCGGTAGCTATTTATAAAAAGATATTTGCTGGTAAAGAACCTGTTGGTGATATTGCGCTCGAGTATTACAACTTTTTGGGGTACTCGACCGATGGCTTTGAACCCTCGAGGCGTGGCCTTGAGCGATTGGCAAAAGAGTCGCCTGAAGATCCTCAAATTGCACTGGCAATGGCCAAGCTGTTGTCTCGAACCGGCGAAACACGCACAACGGCTATCGAGCAACTGGCGCGCTTGTCGACGGTACCGAGCGTACAGAGCGAGGCAAATGAATTTTGGCGTAAGTCTTTGGTGTGGCTTGAGCAGCCCCGCGCGGTAGATGTACCTCTCTACGACGCGTACCTAAAGACACACCCCGACGATGCCGAAATTCGAAAAATGCGTGACGAGGCGACGAAGCGTGTCGAGGTGGCCACGGGAGCTTCGGCTAGCCCTGTTGTGGCGGCCGGCTTTACCGCACTTGAACGTGGCGATCGCGCTGTTGCCGAAGCTGAATTCGCTAAGCGTTTAAAAGAGAGCCCAAACGATGCGGATGCCTTAGGCGGGTTGGGCATTATTCGTCTGCAACAAAACAAGCTCGATGAAGCACAACAATTACTCGGTCGTGCGGTTGCGCAGCCGGGCGGCCAGACGTGGGGCACCGCGCTTGGTAACGTCCGCTATCTTCAGTTAGTCGAGCAGGCTAACTCAGCACAGCGCGATGGCGACTCAGCCCGTGCCCGTAATTTGTATCAGCAAGCTGCCAGACTAGATCCTAAGCAAAGTGGTGCGCAATTAGCGTTGGCTGGGTTGCAGGTTGAGGCTGCCGAATATGATGCCGCTGAAAAAACCTACCGTGCAATTTTGGCACAGAATAGAAAAGACGCTCTTGCTTTGAGTGGCTTGATCAGTGTGCTGGCACTGAACAATAAGCTCGCCGCCGCACAACAATTGCTGCAGGGTGTGACGCCTGAGCAAGTCGGTGGTACTGCGCAAATGAATCGTTTAAAGGCTTCGTACTCAACGGGCTTATCACGCGCCGCCTTGCGTCGCGGCGATTCTGCCCAAGCGGTAACCGAGCTCGAGTCGGCGATGCAAAACGATCGAGATAATCCGTGGATTCGTCTTGAACTGGCACAAACGTATTTGAAACAAGGTCAAACGGCCAAAGCGCGCGCCATGTTTGATAGCTTATCTGTAGGTAAGCAAACCGATGCAAGCGTGCTGTTTGCTGGCGCATTACTCGCCACGCAGCGTCGTGATTGGGTCGGTGCCACTGCATTGCTCGATCGGATCCCAGCGAAAGAGCGCTCGCCTGATATGCTCGCGTTGCAGACGCGTGTACAGGCCTATAGCGAGTTGAATCGTGCTACTAATTTAGCGCAACAAGACCGGCAAGTTGAAGCTCTCGCGGTCTTAACGTCTAACCAGGCGAGCTTGACGAAGACAGTCGAGTTGACTGGGGCGCTAGCGTCGGCCTACGTTGATATTGGTGAGCCGGCAAAAGGCCTGGACGTCGTGCGACAGGCTTTGGCAGGGCAAAAGCAACCGAATGCCGAACTGCAACTGCAGTACGCGGCATTGTTACTGCGTACCAATCAAGACGCCGAGTGCGCCAAGATTTTGACGGCGGTCAGTACACGCAAGTTGTCGGGTGACGAGAAGCGCAGCTTCGACGACTTGTTGTTTACCTACTCTGTTCGTCAGGCGGACCTCTTACGCGAGCGCGGAGATTTGACAGAAGCGAGTACTCGACTCGTACCGTTGTTGGCGCAGCGTCCGGCCGATATTCAAGTCAACGCGGCGCAGGCGCGTATTTACGCGGCGGCCGGAGATAAAGGGAAGGCACTGGATGTCTTTAAAGAATTAGTGGCGAAAACACCTGACAGCGTTGAGTTGCAGTTAAATGCAGCGCAAATTGCAACACAGGTCAAAGAACACACCGTCGCGGCAGCCTCGTTGACCAAAGCACTTGAGTTGGCTCCGGATGATGTCGAGGTAACGGCAGCGGCGGCTCGAATGTATCGTGCACAAGGTCGCATTGCAAAGGCCGAGGCGTTGTTCGAACGTGCGATTGCCTTGCAGGGCTTACCTGCACCGGCCAGTCCTTCAGACGTTTCAACTGGTTCGCCCAGTCGCGTGGCAGCAGGTGCTTTGTTATCAGAGCGCCCCAATACGCCGGGCGGGCAAGCACCCAACGCCTTTAGCGTAAGTGGCAGTGGGCCGACTGCAGATCCGGTTTTGTTGGCAGATACGATGACTGGTACGCCGATGACGATGGCGACCGAATTGGATCTGATCAAACAAGAGCGCGCACCCGAGCTGTTGATTGGGCTGCAAGTGCGTAATCGTAACGGTACGTCTGGTGCCGGTAAGCTCAGTGATGTCGAAGTGCCGGTTGAAATGCGCCTACCCGTTGGGGATGGAAAATTTAGTTTGAGTGCAACGTCGGTGTCTTTAAACGCGGGGGCAATTGGTACTGATTTTTATTCGCGCAGTACTTTTGGCGGTGGCCCAAATGCAGCCTTCGATCAGCTCGCTGGCCTTACCGGTTATCCAAGCGAGCAAACAGCCCGAGGGGTGGGGTGGTCACTCGGTTATAAGACGCCGGGCTTTACCGCGGATATTGGTGTGACACCCGTTGGCTTTCAATATAGCAACGTAACAGGTGGCGTGAAGTTTGACGGGATGTTGGACCAAGAGAATACTTGGTACTACAGTATCAGCGCTTCAAGTCGCCCTGTAGTCGACAGCGTATTGTCGTTTGCCGGAACCCGCGACAGTGTGACCGGGCAAACCTGGGGCGCTGTGATGTCAACCGGTGCCCGCGTACAGCTTTCAAAAGATCTGGGTGGTTACGGTGTCACCGGTTCAGCAGGTTTGTTTTCGCTCAACGGTCACAATGTCGCCGCGAATACACGTGCTGACGCCAACTTAGGGATGTACTGGAATCTCGTTAAATCCAACGATGAAAACTTGACCGTGGGCGTCAATGCGGCGAGTATGTTTTACAACAAAAACTTAAGCAACTATACCTTTGGGCAAGGCGGTTACTTTAGCCCTCAGCAATATTATGCAGTGACCTTGCCGCTCAGTTGGGCCCAGCGAACAGGTGATTTTTCGTACAGAGTCTCTGGCGCTTTGGGCGCGCAAAAGTTTTCACAAGCTGCATCTGATTACTTCCCCAATAACGGCGACTTGCAAGCTGCCGCCAACGCTGCCATGGCAAGAGTCTTAGCCTTGGGCGGCGGCGGTACCGGCACCGCGACCTATGAGGCGCAAAGTCAATCAGGCTTGGCCTACAACTTGTCGGCCGCTGGCGAGTATCAACTCAATCGTTACGCGTTCTTGGGTGGCCTGGTTCAACTTGATAACTCGAGCAACTATCGCCAATGGGGTGCAGGTATGTATTTGCGCTTTAGTTTCTATCCAAGAACGGGGCCGGTACTGATGCCAATGAGCCCGTACGTCTCGCCTTACGGCTTATAACTTTTTAAGAGTATTTTCATGGCTTCAACATTGTTGGCGGGTTTAACGGTTTTGGTGATTGGCGACAGCCATCTTTCAATGCCAACCTATTTGATTAAATCGCTGCATGACGGTTTGATGCAGCAAGGTGCTCAGGTGCACTCGCTGGCGGCGTGTGGCGTGCCCGCCGGAGACTGGGTGCGCGCAGTACCGGCAACCTGCGGGGCAGAGCGTTTAGGTAAGGCTGCCCCGACCACGGTCGGGAAAGAAGCAAAAACGACACCGATTAAAGATCTTGTTTCAGCCGATAAAGCCAAACTAGTCATCGTCGTAATGGGTGACACCATGGCGGGATACAAGCAAGATTTTCCAAAGGTATGGATTTGGCAGCAGGTCACCGCGCTGACTAAAGAGATCGCTAAGACTGGCGCATCTTGTATGTGGGTGGGGCCCGCCTGGGGCACAGAAGGCGGCCCGTTCGGTAAGAACTTCGCACGCGTACAGCAAATGTCAAATTTGCTGGCGAGTACGGTGGCACCCTGTGAGTACATCGACTCGTTGAAGTTTTCTAAACAAGGCCAGTGGCCTACCTCAGACGGTCAACATTTCACGGCAGCGGGTTATGACTTGTGGGGCAGCGAAATTGTAAAAAGCGTGCTCGCCTCAACTGTAGTGAAAAATTTAGCGACTAGCAAATAAAGGAAATACAGATGGCCGCAGGAACACTTGCCGGAATCGCAATGCTGGTACTAGGTGAGAGCCATCTCTCACTGCCAGGGTATCTCATGAATCCGCTGTACGAAGACTTGACGACGCAAGGCGCAACAGTTCACGCGATTGGTGCCTGTGGCGCTACGGCGGGCGACTGGCTCAAGACGGTCGAGGTCCCTTGTGGGGCTGATCGCTTTAAGGGCGATACCGTGTTCAAAGGCCGCGCGGCCACGACCAGTCCGATCAAAGAGTTGATCGCCAAAGATAAGCCAAATCTAGTGGTGATTATCTTGGGCGACACGATGGCCTCGTATGATAACGAGTCGTTTCCGCGTGCTTGGGCCTGGCAAGGGATTACTGGGCTGACCAAAGAAATTGCAGCGACGCAGACACCCTGTGTATGGGTCGGACCCGCTTGGGGTACGCCTGGCGGGAAATATTTTAAAAACGACAAACGGGTTGAATTTATGGCCGGGTTTTTAGAAAAAAACGTCGCGCCTTGCATATTCATTGATTCATTGAAGTTTTCAAAGCCAGGCCAATGGGCCACGGTAGACGGGCAGCACTTTAATCAGGCGGGCTATCAAGCCTGGAGCGCAAACATCACCAAAGCACTGGCTGCTTTGCCCCTAGTTCAAGGATTGAAGAAATGACACAAGTAGCGATACCCTCTGGTGCCTCCCAACGTGTGGCTACGTGTCGCGTTAAAAAAATGACTGACTCCTTCAGATTGGCGCACTTTGCCTTTTGCCTTGCGGGTTTAATGCTCGGTACTGTGAGTAGCGCCGCCGACATCCCGTTGTACCCCACCGGCCCTAGCGCTGACTCGTCTTTTGTCAGGTTTATCAACGGTACCGATGCTGCGCTCGAGCTCACCGCAGCTGGATCGAAAGCCAAAGTACAGTTAGATGCCAAAACACCTACCACGGTGTTTTACCCCGTGCGTGCCAAGTCAGACATCAAAGGTCAGTTTACGCAAGCGCAAAGCAAAAGTGATATCTCGACTAGTGTGAAGGCCGGCGAGTTTGCGAGTGTGATTGCACTGGCCGATGGTGCAAAGCTTAAGCATCTCGTGCTTGGCGAAGAGCCAGATGACTTTAATGCGTTGAAGGTGTCGCTGGCTTTTTATAACGTCAGTGCCAAGTGCGCCAATGCCGGTCTCCAGGTGGTTGGTCGCGATGTCATGCTTTTTGAAAAACTCGGCGTGAACGCCTTGACACGTCGCATGATCAATCCGGTCAAAATTTCTGTTCAATTGCTTTGCGGTGAGCAAGCGACGGGAGCGCCCCTAGAGCTCGGTGAGTTGATCGCGGGCGAACGCTACAGCGTGTTTGCCGTTCCAGCGGCAAGTACAACACGTATTTTTATTGCCACAGATGCGGTTGCACGTTAACGGATCTACGAGTCTCTCAACAATCCCTTCACAGATGCTCTTGCACGTTAACGCTTACACAAGTCTCTAAACGATCATGGTTTTTGCTTCTCTTGAGTTTTTGACAATTTTTTTGCCGGCATTTTTGGCGTTGTACGCCGTGGTCGGCCCTACACGTCGAAACGCGACCCTGTTGCTGAGCAGTTGGGTGTTTTATGGTTGGTGGAGTCCGATTTTTTTACTGCTATTTATGTTTCTGGCAGTGATGGGTTGGGTGGGCGGCTTGGCAATCGATGCGACCAAAACTCAGCGGGCGCGTGGTTGGATGCTGACTGCGTTTATCGCGCTCAATCTGTCGCTACTTTGCTGGTTTAAATATTCAAATATTCTGGTCGACACGCTGAATGATATCGTTGGCGCGGGCAGCGCGCTGTCCCTTGAGTGGCAACGGGTGATTCTGCCAATCGGTTTGTCGTTTATCGTGCTGCAGTCGATTTCGTATCTGATTGACGTGTATCGTCGTACTGTTCCTGCCGACAAAAGCTTTGTGAGTTTTGGGGCCTATCAATCCATGTTTGTGCACCTGATCGCGGGCCCGATCATTCGCTACGAATGGGTCAAGCGTGAGCTGGTCTCTCGCCCCTTTGACTGGCAGCATTTCTCACTGGGTGCACGCCGTCTGATGATCGGTATGTCAATGAAGGTGCTGATCGCTGACACGCTGGCACCCGTCGTTGATGTGGCCTTTGCTGTGCAGAACCCTTCGTTCTTGGATGCCTGGCTAGGTTGTATCGGTTATGGCTTGCAATTGTTTTTCGATTTTGCTGGCTATAGCGTGATGGCAATCGGTCTAGGCATGATGCTGGGTTTTCGCTTCCCTGAAAACTTTAATAATCCATATCTCGCGACAAGCATTCAAGACTTTTGGCGGCGCTGGCACTTATCGCTCTCTAGCTGGATTCGCGATTATCTTTACATCCCTTTGGGCGGTAATCGGGTTGGGCCCATACGCACTTACGTTAACCTGTTGCTGACGATGTCGATCGCCGGTCTTTGGCATGGTGGTGATAGCTGGAACTTTCTGCTTTGGGGGATTGCACACGGTGTGGCGCTGAGTGTGGATAGACTTTGGAATCAGGCCAAGATAGGACGCGTACCCACCTTTGTGTCGCGCGTGCTGACATTGCTGTTTGTATTTTTAGCCTGGACAATCTTTAGAGCGCATACCTTTGATAGCGGTCTGCAAATGTATGCAGGTCAGTTTGGCCTCAATGGGTTTGGCTTAAGTGACGCCATGTCAGTGATTTTGCGACCTTCGCACTGGTTAGCTTACGTCTTAGGCATCGCGTGTGTGATGGTGCCGCTTCTGCAAAGCTGGACGGATCGCCAGTCGGGGCCCGGTGTCGTGTTCGTGGCAACCGTTTGGCCCATTATTGGTTTTCTTTTCTCTTTTGCTCTCATCGCTAGCCGTGGCGCCGTTCCCTTTCTGTATTTTCAATTCTGATGACTAAGCCCTATATTCCGCCAGAAGCCGGCCTTAAGCCCATTACCGAGCGTGATCGCAAGGCAAGCCCCTTAGCTGGCGCATGCTTTGCATTGTTCATCGTGTTTGGCTTGTTCTCAACGCTTTATGCCACAAGTTTTGGAAAACTGAATCTCTTTCCGAATGGGCTGTCGTGGACGCCGTTTCTAAACGGTGATGTGTCGCAAGCTTTTGCCGCAGCACTCGCCGACGCGCCTGTGCCCTCAGATGCCGCTCGGATCGAACGAGGGCTGAGTTGGGTGGTCGCGGGCGATTTGGGCCCGCGTGTGCGTCGCGGGACCTCTGGGTGGCTTTTTCTAGGTGACGAACTCACGGTGCATGATCGGCCGCAGCTTAATTCTGCGCAACGCAAAGCTGATGTGCTTAAGGTTCAAAAGACTTTGTCAGCCAAAGGCATCAAGTTGTTGGTCGTCGTGGTGCCAGATAAATCACGCATCGAAGCTTCACACCTTGGGATGTTGCATCGGCCCGCGCGTTATGCGTCGCGCGCCAGTCAATGGGTCGGCGATCTTAAACTGGCAGGTGTTGAGGCGATCGACCTGACCGCTACCCTCAGCGAGTTTAAGCAAAAAAATGGCGCTGCTTTTTTGAAGTCTGATTCACATTGGACAGAGCAAGGTGCAGAAGCTGCTGCGCAGTCTGTGAGTGCCGAGGTGCTGCGCTTAAAGATCATCGCAACACCGGCACAAAGCTTAATAGTTGATAAGCGTCTTGAAACGAATAGACCGGGAGATTTGATTCGTTTGGCGGGTGTCGACTGGTTGTTTGATGCTTTGCAGCCGCAACAGGACTTGGCCCAAGAGTCCACCTTCAAGGTTGCCCCTCAGGCTCAAGACAAAGGCAAGCTGGGTACTGCGTCGGTGGCGAGTGCGAGCGCGCAAACCGATGATTTATTTGGCGACGCTGATTTGCCTAATGTTGTTGTGATTGGTACCTCGTTTTCACGCACCTCAAACTTTGTATCTTTTATTGAAAAAGAGTTGAATGCGAAGATCGCAAATCTTGCGCGTAATGGTGGTGATTTTTCGGGTGCGATGAACACTTATCTGGCAAGTGTGGCCTTTAAAAAGACGCCTCCTAAGCTTGTGATCTGGGAAATTCCTGAAAGAGTCTTGCAGCAAAAGGCTTCAAAAGATTCAATTCAGTAGGGTGTGCCGCTGTTGAGATCTTGTCCACTGTTTGTTTGTCTGATTGTCTGATTGATTGATTGATTGATTGATTGATTGTTTGTTTCATTTGCCCGCGGGTGTTTTGGCATGCGCATAATGTGTGTGCGTCGCATGGTCTTCTTTTATGGCGTGGCATTCTTGGCGTAGAGGTTTGCGCAAAAGCCTTCCGATTCATGCAAGGCTATCTGATTTTTGCAGGAATCGCCCCAGCCAAAGGGTAGTTTGAAGTTGATCGCTGTTAACGTTAACCCTTGACGCACTCGGGATGCAAGAAATGATCGGGCAGAATATAGGTAGTGAAGTTTCCCTTTGGGCGGCCCGGCGCATGTACGTGCTGCTAGTGGCTTTAGTGATTGTCCTGTGTGCGCTGGGATGGGCGCTTTATGCCGGTGCTTCTGTGCTGTGGGTGGCAGTCGGTGCGTTGGTGATATTAGGTGCCACTGGCGCCGTCATGTACCTGAACCACGCTCAACTTTTGGGTTTTTCAAAAGACGTACATACGCGCATGCACGACATCATCTCGTTGAGCCACGACCTTGTCGCCGGTAAGCCAGTGGTGTTGCCCGCTGATTCCCCTAAAGACATGATTACGCATGTCACTGAGTCGATTCATGCACTTTTAGTCGAGCAACAAGGAAAAATCGGCAAACTTCGCATCACCGACCACGTGTTTACTACCGCGGGCGAGGCGATTTTGGTCAGCGACGTTGAAGGAAAAATCGTCGATATCAACCCGCAGTTACTCAAGATCACCGGCTATACCCGAGAGCAACTGATTGGCCGACCCGCGGGCATGCTGTATCGAAATAACGCAACGCAAAATAGTTCGGTTCAGATCCGTGACGGTCTGATTGACTTGGGGCATTGGCGCGGTGAAACGGTATTCGTGGATCGCTCTGATTGCGCAATCCCCGTGCTGTTGTCAGTTTCAAAGATACTCGATGATCAGGGTGTGCGACAGGGCTACGTGTCAATTTTTGCTGATATTCGGCACACCAAAGAGGTCGAGGCGAAGTTACGGCAATTGACGACGACCGATCGCTTGACCCAACTGCCAAATTACGCGGTGTTTAGTCAAGCGTTGCAAGAGCGGCTTGCAAACCCTCAATTTAATACCAAGCAGTTTCTATTTTTGTTTTTGAACATTGACCGTCTGCGTACGGTGAACGACAGACATGGGCCCGAGAACGGTGACAAGTTAATTGCTCAGGTTGCAGCGTATCTCGAAATGGTGTTGCCAAAAGGGTCGACAGTATGCCGTCGCTCAGGCGATGAGTTCATTGCGGTGGTAGAGATCGAACAAGTTCAATTTCTGGATCAACTGAAAGCGGCGCTAGCGCATATTGTGGTCAGCGTGCCGTCGATGGTTGACAATCAAGCGTATTCCCTCAGCTTAAGCGCGGGGGGCACGGTCTATCCCGATCAGGCGAAAACTCTAAACGAATTGTTGTTGGCGGCCGATGCTGCGCTGCAGTTATCGAAAGAGCAGGGCCGGGCACGCTTAACTTGGTACACCGAGGCCTTGGGTGATCTGGTCTCTCGCAGACGGTTTCTTGAAGAGAAACTCTCGTTGGCGATCACCGCTGACTTGGTGAAGCCTTTTTACCAACCCGAAGTTGACATGCGCACAGGCAAAATTATCGGCTTCGAAGCGCTCGCGCGTTGGGATGATGATGTCTTTGGGGTAGTGTCGCCTGCCGAGTTTATTTTGATCGCAGAAGAGGGGCGGCTAATCGAGCGGCTCAGTGGTTCATTGCTGTCACAAGTGCTCAGTGATCTGCCGACGATTATTAAAAAATTTCCTGGTAGCAAAGTGGCATTTAATGCCTCGCCGCATTTGTTCCGCGATCGGACTTTGCTCGGCTTGCTGACGAAAGATCTGCACGAAAGGCCCGAAATCTTAGAGGGCCTTGAAATTGAAGTGACTGAAAGCCACGCTGCAGATTCTGCGGCAGAAATTTTCGGGCAACTGAAGTCGATTCGTACATTAGGCGTTGAAGTGGCGATTGATGATTTCGGTACGGGCTACTCGTCGTTTGCACGGTTGGCGAATATGCCAATTAACCGCTTGAAAATCGACTCGGGCTTTATCTCTGCTTTGCATGACACCACGCAAAAGAAAATTATTATTGCGATTATTAATTTGGCCAAGACTCTCGACCTTGAGGTGACGGCTGAGGGTGTTGAAAATCACGAGCAAAAAACGGCTTTAATCGAGGCCGGCTGCCACCGTGCGCAGGGCTGGCTTTACTCAAAAGCGCTGCCTTTGGCTGACGTGCTTAAACTTACACCTGTCCTGCGTGCGTAACAAAACTTGAAACTGTCTGGCGAGAGTAACAAAGCGTGAGCTACCTTACCGCCTCTTTAAAGACTGGGCAGTCATTCTTCCACGCCTTCACCATGCGTAGAGCTTCAAGACGACTATTGATTTGGCTCATGGTGCTGGTGGCGGCTAGCTTTATTATTTTTAGCGCCGTGTTTAACGCAACGAGTCGACACACAGCTGCAATTCAGCTCTGGTCAAAGCAACTATCGCATCAAACTTTGGTGTTAGCCGAGCAGGCGACCCAATCGTTGTTTTCGGCCGAAGTGGTGTTAGATACGCTTTCCGATAACATAACCGAACAAGCGTTTAAAACTGATCAAACCAAAACCGAACTACAGGACGACCTGATTCTGCGCAAGGTCTTACAGGATAAGGTTCTGGTTAATCGGCTGATTGAAGCGATTAGCGTGGTGTTGCCAAGCGGTCGCGTTGTTAGTTCGTCAGACGGTCAAGTAGCGCCCTTTGACGTGGAGTTGCACAAAAGTGAGTTCGTGCAGATTTCCCCAAGGTTTTCAAGTGCCATCTTTCTCGGCCCCCCGAGGTTTGATGAAAAAACAAGCAAATGGCTGTTTGATTTATTGCGCGAAGTGAAGAGCCGCGACGGTTCAACCTTAGCTTGGTTGCGCGTCGAAGTGTCACTGCAGACGTTTTCTGAGCTCTACGAAAAGGTGGTGAAAGACCTCGGTCGAGGCGCCTCGGTGAGCTTATACCGCAGCGACTACACGCTGATGGCGCGCTGGCCCTCGGTTGATGCCTTGGTTGGTGTACAAAATCTGACGAGTGCGACCCAAAACCTCATTGGTGCACAAAATCTGACGCATGGTGTGTTGGTGACGGATGCTGAGCGGCTGACAGAATCAAAGAGTACCGAGCTACGCATGGTGGGCGTGCGGCGCGTAGAACAGTTTCCTTTGATCGTGACAAGCGTCATCACGCGTGATCTGTTTTTAAAAGAGTGGGATGACGTTGTGCGTAAGATTTTGGCGCGTTCGATCTTAGCGCTGCTGCTGCTGGGGTTGGGCGCCTGGTGGCTGTTGCGTTCTGACACGCAATTACAGCTTGAGTTGAAAGATCGGCAGTTTGCGCAAGAAGCGTTGCGCAAGGCGCACGAAGAACTTGAGTCGCGGGTATTAGAGCGTACCAGAGCGCTGCGCTTAGAGGTCGCCGAAAGACGACGCGTCGAGCGTGAGTTGGTGAGCGCCAATGCCTTGACTTACGCGATCTCACATCGTGCCGGGATGGCTGAAGTGGCTAACAGCGTGTTGCACAACGTTGGTAATGTATTGAATAGTGCGAATGTGTCAGCACTGATCTTATATGAACAGCACAAAACAACTTCGTTGAAGGATTTTCCGTTAGCGATCAGTTTGATGACGGCGCACCGAAATGACTTGGCGCAATATTTGCTACAAGATCCTCAGGGCCGTCAGCTCCCCGAGTATCTGACGCTATTGGCTGAGGTGTGGGAGGTCGAATACGCCAACGCAGTGAAAGAACTTGAGCAACTGATGCTGAGTATGCAGCACATTAAAGAGATCGTTGCTCGCCAGCAGTCGCTCAGTGGTCAAGGTGGCCTTAAAGTACAAATGAATTTGAAAGACGTGTTGCATGATGCCTTGTCACTTGTAGCCGTGCAATTAAAAGAATCTGAAATAGAAGTAGCTTGTCAGGTCGGCGATGCGGTACTGTGGATGGGTGATCGTATTAAATTGACCCAAATTATCTTGAACATTGTGATGAATGGGCAGCAGGCGATTATGGCTTCGGTTGATAGAAATATACGCAGGTTGCAAATCCAGGTGAGCCAAAGTAACGACCACACCTTGCGCATAGACTTCACTGATAATGGCATTGGGATGGCTGAGGCCACGTTGAGTGGGCTGTTTTCTTATGGGTTTACGACCAAAGACAATGGTCATGGCCTTGGTTTGCAC
>JBIIWK010000198.1:0-6285 GCA_044338955.1 Burkholderiaceae bacterium | reverse complement strand
TTAGACTTTGCGGCCCCGTTTGGCACCCCAATTTTGGCGGCTTCTGGGGGGGTTGTGCGCACCGCTGCGTTTCAGGGGGGATTTGGTAATTTGATCGAAATTGATCACGGCGATGGCCTGCTCACACGCTACGCGCATGCCAAGGTACTGTTGGTCAAAAAAGGAGACCTCGTCGCCCGCGGGCAACTGATCGCGCGTGTCGGTTCTACCGGTTTGTCGACGGGGCCACACCTGCACTTTGAAGTCCGAAAGCACGATAAGCCGCAGGATCCAAGGGCTTACCTGACCGGCAGCCCTGTTGCGCCGGCCTCGGTCTGGGTAGGCTCTGGCCGCTGAACAATTCTGATAGTTGTTGCTAGCTTGGCAAGTTAGGGCGCACCCTGAGCTTAGCGCTGACGAGAAAGCCCCGCCTGCGTTAAACTGCGAGGTTAACTGGCAGCAATTTGCCTTAACTCTTATAGGCGCTGACCTGTGTGTAGTGTGCACGGGTCTGTGTGGGTCTGACGCGAATGTTTTCACTACTTAAAAAAATCTTTGGTAGTAGTAATGATCGGTTGCTCAAGCAGCTACGCCGTCATGTTGTGCAAATTAATGCGCTCGAGCCCCTCATGCAGGCGTTGTCTGACGAGCAATTGCAGGGCAAAACAGGTGCCTTTAAAGAGCGGCTGGCTTCCGGTGAAACCCTCGATCAGCTGTTGCCCGAGGCCTTTGCTGTCGTGCGCGAGGCTGGCGTACGGGTATTTGGTATGCGCCACTTCGACGTCCAGCTGTTAGGCGGCATGGTCTTGCATCACGGCCAGATCGCTGAAATGCGCACAGGCGAAGGCAAGACCCTGATGGCGACCTTGCCGGTTTATCTCAACGCTCTACAGGGGCGTGGGGTACATGTTGTCACGGTCAACGATTATCTCGCCAGGCGTGATGCCCAGTGGATGGGCCGCTTATACGGATTTCTGGGGTTGACCGTTGGGGTCGTCGTACCCCAACAAGATAATGCCGAAAAAATCCAGGCCTACCGCGCCGATATTACCTACGGCACCAATAATGAGTTTGGCTTTGACTACCTGCGCGACAACATGGAGCACCGCGTCGAAGACCGACGCCAGCGCGCGTTGGTTTTTGCGATTGTCGACGAGGTAGATTCAATTTTGATCGACGAGGCGCGCACACCGTTGATCATTTCTGGGCAGGCCGAAGATCACACCGAGTTGTATGTGCGGATGAACGCGGTGCCCGCGTTGCTCACGCGCATGACAATAGAACCAAAGCCAACCGAGCCAGAGCCCGAAGGCGATTACTGGGTGGATGAGAAAAATCACACCGTTTTTCTTTCTGAGGCTGGGCATGAAAAATCTGAGGGCATACTGACGCGCTTGCAGTTATTGCCAGAGGGCCAGTCTTTATACGAACCCCGCAATATTGCATTGATACATCATTTGATGGCGGCCCTGCGAGGCCACACCTTGTTTTTTCGTGACCAACACTATGTTGTGCAAGACGACGAAGTTGTCATTGTGGATGAGTTTACGGGTCGCATGATGGTAGGGCGTCGTTGGTCTGATGGTTTGCATCAGGCGGTTGAGGCCAAAGAGGGCGTCAAGATTCAACTTGAAAATCAAACGCTGGCTTCGATTACGTTTCAAAACTTTTTTAGAATGTACGAAAAGCTTGCTGGCATGACCGGTACGGCTGATACCGAAGCCTATGAGTTTCAAGAGATTTATGGCCTGCAAACAGTCATCGTGCCAACGAATCGGCCCATGGTACGCGCTGATCAAAACGACCAAATTTTTAAATCAGCGCCCGAAAAATTTAACGCGATTTTGGCTGATATTCGCGATTGCCAAGAGCGCGGACAACCCGTTTTGGTAGGCACGACTAGTATCGAAAACTCTGAGTTGTTGTCGGGCATGCTAGACCAGGCCAAGCTTGTGCACGAGGTGCTCAATGCGAAGCAGCACGCACGCGAAGCCGAGATCGTAGCTGAGGCCGGCCGGCCGGGTCACATTACGATCGCGACCAATATGGCGGGACGCGGGACCGATATCGTTCTAGGCGGTAGTATCGAAAAACAAGTTGAACTGATTCGCGCCAAATCTGAGCTGTCAGATGCCGAAAAAGCGACGCAAATCGAAAAGATCCGCCATGAATGGCAACCGCTAAACGATCGCGTCAAAGCCGCGGGTGGCTTGCGTATTATCGGTACCGAGCGCCACGAGTCACGCCGGATTGATAATCAGTTGCGTGGTCGTGCGGGCCGGCAGGGTGACCCAGGTTCTTCGCGTTTCTACTTGTCTCTTGAAGACCCACTCATGCGTATTTTTGCGGGCGACCGCGTGCGCTCGATCATGGAAAGGCTCAAGCTGCCAGAGGGTGAGCCAATCGAAGCAGGCATGGTGTCGCGTTCAATCGAGTCCGCACAGCGCAAGGTCGAAGGTCGTAACTTTGACGTGCGCAAGCAATTGCTCGAATACGATGACGTTGCCAATGATCAGCGTAAAGTTATTTATGCGCAACGCAACGAGGTGCTTGAGGCGCAGGCGATTACTGAGACCGTCAATAGCTTGCGCGATGGCACCTTTACCGATTTAGTGAATAAGTTTGTGCCCGAAAACTCGGTCGAAGAGCAATGGGATATTGATGCTTTGCAGCTTTCGCTTGAGTCGGATTGGCAGTTAAGTGTCGGGCTGAGTGAGTTGGTTAAACGGTCAAAGAGCTTTACCGATGAAGACGTGCTCGAGCACGTGTTGACCGCGGCGCGTGAAGCGTATCAACAAAAGGCCGATGTCGTGGGTGCAGAGTCGTGGGCTAATTTTGAACGCTCGATCATGTTGCAGGTGATTGATTCGCAGTGGCGCGAGCATCTGTCTGCGCTGGATCATTTGCGTCAGGGCATTCACCTGCGTGGATATGCGCAAAAAAATCCAAAGCAAGAGTACAAGCGCGAGGCCTTTGAATTATTCTCAGACATGCTTGACCGCGTGCGTGATGATGCAATTAAGGTCTTGATGACGGTTCGGATTCAATCGGCCGAAGAAGTCCAGCAGGCAGAAGAGGCTGCGGCCTTAGCCGCGCAAAATCAACAGATTGAATATCAACACTCTGAATATCAAGAAGGCGCGGAGCAGGCTGCAGCCATCCCCGCGCCGGCGTCAGACCATCCCGGCACCGTTCGTAACGTCATGCCTAAGGTGGGTCGCAACGAGCCCTGCCCGTGCGGAAGCGGTAAAAAATACAAGCAGTGTCACGGTCAACTAAACTAGTTTTTTAAGGCCTACCCATGCACCACGATCTCACGCGCAACACGCTCGCCGTCTTTTGTATCGTGGGGTTGATTGCCTTGTCGCTTTGGGTGCTTCGCCCCTTTTTGGCCGCGACTGTCTGGTCGACCATGCTGGTGGTGGCAACCTGGCCATGGCTGATCTCATTACAAAAGACTTTTGGCGGGCGACGGGCACCTGCAGTGCTCGTCATGACGGTGGGGATGCTGTTGTTATTGGTTGCGCCGCTTTGGTGGGCCATCAGTACGATTACACAGAAGTCAGACCAGTTTATGGTGTTGGGCAAAAGCCTTGCTAGCAACGGTTTGCCTGCCCTACCTGATTGGGTTGAACATATCCCTTTTATTGGTGAAAAAATCAATACTGCCTGGACCGACCTCATTGCGGGTGGGGCAGCAGGCTTTATGGATCACGTTGCACCTTACGCGGCTTCAACCGGCAAATGGGTACTCTCGCAGTTTGGTGGTTTAGGCGGCATGCTGATTCAGTTTTTACTTGTTGTCACGATCTCGGCAATCTTGTATTCGGCGGGTGAAGATGCGGCGAAAATGATTCGCAGCTTTGGCCGGCGCCTCGCGGGCGATCGTGGTGAGGGTGCGATGGTGTTGGCGGGGCAAGCTATTCGCGCAGTCGCGTTGGGCGTGGGCGTAACCGCCGTTGTGCAAACTGTCTTGGGTGGTGTTGGGTTGGTGATCGCGGGCGTGCCCTTTGCAGCCATACTCTCGGCCCTGATGTTAATGCTGTGTATTGCACAAATCGGCCCAAGTCTGGTGCTTTTTCCGGCGGTTGGCTGGATGTTTTGGCAAGGCGACACCGGTTGGGCAATGTTCTTATTAGTCTGGAGCCTGATCGTTGTGAGCCTGGATAATTTCTTACGACCGATGCTGATCAAGCGGGGTGCAGACTTGCCCTTGCTACTGATTTTTGCGGGTGTGATCGGTGGCTTGTTGAGCTTTGGATTGATTGGTATTTTTGTGGGTCCTGTGGCTCTCGCGGTGACCTACACGCTAGCGCAAGCATGGGTGTCTGAGTCGATTGCGAGCGAGGCCGACTCTTGAAAATACACAGCGTGTGACGGTCAACGGATCGATTGAGTCTAGTGGTTTTCATCCTTTCGTCTTAGTCAGAGACGCCTAGAGGGTGCGATAAGGTTTCGCTCATTCTCCAAGGTTAGCGGTCGAACCTGACGCTGTTGAATGTTACTCAGCGTAATCAAGCGGCAAGGCTGTTGTGCACTTGATCGTTTCCATCACGAAGGCCGAGCTGACGTCTAGCAAGTCAACAGTGCGGATGAGTCGCTTGTATACGCTGTCATAGCGACTGATATCTGGCACAACAATTTTAAGCAAATAGTCAGCATTGCCGCTTAGTCGATAAATTTCGACGATCTCCGGAATGCTCGTCGCGCCCGCCACAAAACGTTGCATCCACTGCTCGTTGTGCTGACTGGTGCGAATGGTCACAAACGTGGTGAGCCCCAGGTTGAGCTTTTTGGCATCACACAGTGCCACTTGCTTTTGAATAACGCCATCGGCTTGTAGTTTTTGAATGCGTCGCCAGCACGGCGTTTGGGTCAGATTGACCGCACTCGCAATCTCAGCCAAAGATACGCTGGCATCGGCCTGCAATTGCTGCAGGATTTCTCGGTCTTTTTTATCAATTGTCATCAAGTGCTACACAAACCGCTTTTTCGTTTTCATTCGGCGTTCGGCCTCTATTAAGGTCTTTGGTACTTTGATCGTCAGCAACTCAGAAGAGCTGAAATTAGTTTGGGATTTTTTTAGCAGATACAGTAGAGAACGCTAAACTGGAATTGATATTTTTAAATAAAATTATTTACTACGTTTTTATATAATTAAAGAAAATAATACTCTTTATTGTCAATTTACACAAAAAAAAGCAAGCAATTGCTCGGATGACCTCTTTAAGATGGAGGGATGGCACATCCCTCACTTCCCCAGTCGTCGTCTGCACGCGCTCAGGCGCTGCGTCTCCCTCATCAGATCGAGTCACGGCTTGATCAACTACTGCCCGGGTGCTCGGTCGCGCTCGGGCAAGCCTGCCGTGAGGCACCCGATCTAGTGCCCTACCGGGTTCGACAGGCCTTAAACCGTGCCTTGACGCCTGCGCTTGTTCCCAGTGTCGTGACAGCCTTGTTGAATTTGCCCCGGGCCGAACTCACCTACTCGCGCCACGTCTTGCATGCCGACCCACTTGGGCGTTTTACAGTGGTGGCGTTAGTGTGGGCATCGGGGCAATTTAGTCCAGTGCATGCGCACTACACATGGTGCGCGTATCGCGTGTTGAGTGGTGTGTTAACTGAAACCCATTACGCCTGGGATGCCGCTGCCGGACACGCCTACCCCTTTAACAGCATCCCGCGCAGCGCCGGTCAAAGTGTGTGCGGCCACGCTGGGCTCGAACTCATTCACCGACTGGGTAACGCCTCGCCTGAGGATCCCCTGCCTGCTGTATCTTTGCACGTCTATGGTGTTGACTCTGAGCGCGTGAGCACGCACGTTAATCGCGTGCTGACGTCGGTGCAGCGTGTGGGCTAGCAAAGCCTGACAAGGCAATGGCCCTGTTCAGCCGCGCAGCCGAGTGGTTGGGCAACGTGTCTCTCGAACGGACGCTCAACGTTCAAATTAAAAATATCGTTGCCAGGCCTAAAAAGATAAAGAAACCTAGCGAGTCGGTTGCAAAGGTGAGCAACACCGAAGACCCCATTGCGGGGTCTTTGCCAAAGCGCGTACGCACGACCGGTACCAACACGCCAATCGTGGCGCCAATCAGCATATTGCAGATCATTGCGGCCATCATGACCAGCGCAATGGGGATCGAGTTTGAAATGGCCCAGGCAAATACTGCCGCAACGGTACTGCCGACCAAGCCAACCAAGAAGGTGACCAGCATTTCGCGTTTGACCAACTGCCAGACGTTTTTGTCGGTAATGCGGCCCACAGCAAGCGCACGAATAATTAAGGTCATTGTTTGATTACCTGAA
>JBIIWK010000197.1:0-6296 GCA_044338955.1 Burkholderiaceae bacterium | reverse complement strand
GAAAACGTCTTTGACGCAAAGGGTTCAATCACGGGCGCCGTGCTCAAAAGCGATGGCCGCGCGATCACCTATGGTGGCGTGGGCACGATGTCAAAATCCAAAAACAATGGTGTCGATCCGCAATCACTGATCGATACACAGGGTGCAGACACGGCGCGTTTGTTTGTGATGTTTACCAGCCCTCCCGAGCAAACGCTTGAGTGGTCAGACTCAGGCGTTGAAGGTTCAAACCGCTTTTTGCGCCGTTTGTGGGCGCTTTGTCATCAAAAACAAGCGCTCATCGCCCGGGGGTTAAAAGCGCCGGTCACCGATTGGTCAGAAGCTAGCCAAGATATCAAAAAGTTGCGCCTCGAGATTTATGCGTTGCTGAAGCAGGCTGACTACGACTACCAACGCATTCAATACAACACGGTTGTCTCTGCCTGCATGAAAATGCTCAATGCCATTGACGATGCCGACTTAGGTGACTCGGGCTTTGCGGTCGCCGCAACCGCCGAAACCATCGGTGTGTTGTTGCGCGTACTCTACCCCGTAGTGCCCCACGCGACCTGGAGCCTCTGGGCTGAGCTCGGGTATGCTGCCATATACGGCGATTTGCTGGATGCGGCATGGCCCTCGGTCGATGAAAGCGCCTTGGTGACCGATCAACTTGAACTTGTTTTACAGGTGAATGGCAAGCTTCGGGGTAGTTTGACAGTCGCGCGCGAGGCAACGAAAGAGGCGATCGAGCAACTGGCAGCCGCCCACGAGGCTGTGGTGCGCAATCTTGAAGGCCGAGCCCCGAAGCGGATCATCGTGGTGCCCGGCAAGCTGGTCAACGTGGTCGGATAACAGGATAATAGGAAGATGAATAGCCTGCCACTCAGCACAGCCACCCTTACGGCCTCGCCGTTGCCTACGCGGGCGCTCGCGCGCTGGCTGCCCGGACGCACTCGGCTACTGGCGCTCTTTTCAGTGATCTGCTGCCTGACCTTGAGCGGCTGTGGTTTCAGAATGCAGGGCGAAACGCCCATGCCCTTTAGCTCGCTTTCAATCAATATCGCGCAAAACTCGCAGTTTGGTGCCGATTTACGTCGCGCCATCCGCGCAGCCTCACCCGACACCAAGCTCATCGAGCCGCGCGACATGGTGGTAAAAGCCAGCGATCTGGACGAAAGCCAAGACTCAGAAGACAAGGCCACGATTGATCGCATCAAGGCCGCTAAGGTGTTGAAGCTGGCGCAGGCGCGGCTTGAGCAAACTAACGAGTTTAGAGGCACGCGTATTGTCGCCATTAACGCGCAGGGTAAGCCTGAAGAGTACGAACTTTCATTGCAGTTTACGTTTCGGTTAGTCTCGGCCAAAGACCAAATCATCTTGCCCGAAACCACGCTCTCTGCCATTCGCAGCATGCCGTTCGATGATCGCGTCGTGCAAGCGAAAGAAGGTGAAGCCGCAACCTTATTCAAAGATATGCAGCGCAGTTTGGTGACACGTATTCTGCGTCGCATTACCGCCCCAGACATTACACAACGCTGGGAAACGCTGGCTAAGTTAACGCCCGAAGACGCAGAAGAAGAAGAGACCGTTGCTCGCGTGACGACACCCACGACGGCTATTCCACCGATGTGGCAAAACCCTTCGCTGACGCCTTCTCCTGTCACTGTCAGCCCTGAATAGCCGGTACGTTCGATGAGCGCCGATCGCCTGCTAGAAACGCTCGCGCGACCTGGGGCGCAGCTGTCTGCTTTGTACGTCGTAATGGGTGACGACCCATTACTCACGATCGAGGCAGCCGATGGGTTACGCGCGGTAGCAAAAGCAGCAGGCTATTTAGATCGAACCTCGTTTTTAATGGATGCCCGAGGTGACTGGAGCGCGCTTGGGGTCTCGGCACAAAGTGGCTCGCTTTTTGGCGACAAGCAACTTGTTGAAATCTCGCTACCCACCGGAAAACCTGGCAAGCAAGGGGCCGAGGCACTACTCAGCTTAGCCGCGCGCAGCAAAGGTGTGAGTAACGGTGATGTACTAACTATTGTGTCACTGCCGCGCCTGGATAAAGCTTCGCGAGACAGCAAATGGGCGAGTGCACTTTTTTCGGCGGGCACCATGGTTGATCTGGCCAATATCGAGCGCGCCCAATTGCCCAAATGGATTGAACAGCGGTTGGCGCGCCAAAAACAACGCGCCGAATCGACAACACTCGAGTGGCTTGCTGACAAGGTTGAAGGCAACTTACTGGCGGCACATCAAGAAATCTTAAAGCTGGGCTTACTCTTTGACGAGGGCCTGTTGCCAGCCGATGCCGTTGAACAAGCGGTCATGAACGTCGCGCGCTACAACATCTTTGGGCTGCGCGATGCCATGCTAGTGGGCGATGTGCCGCGATTGGTTCGCATGATGGGCGGCTTAAAAGCCGAGGGTGAGGCCCTGCCCTTAGTGTTATGGGCGATTGGCGAAGAGATCAGAACGCTCGCACGGGTATCTCAGGCACAGGCAGCAGGACAAGACTTAACCTCCGTGCTACGCTCACAGCGTGTGTTTGGTACCCATGAGGGTTTGGCGCGACAAGCGTTATCAAGGGTGGCGGCACGTAGCTGGCCTGCGGCGGTTCAACATGCTCACGAAGTTGATCGACTGATTAAAGGCTTGCCAGTTGTCGGGCGCCTACAAGATCCGTGGGAAGAAATGACCCGGCTCGCGATGCGGGTTGCTGCAGCGGGTGCGCGTGCCTGACACTCGCGACGGTTGCAGCGACCAATGCGCATGCCAGACACTTTCGACGGTTGCAGCGGCGGGCCTGCATCCCAGGTGACCGAAATTTTTGCCGTTTCCTCGCCCCACTCAGACAGTTGAAATATTCATGACCACTTTACAAGACACCATGCAGCAGATCGGACGCCAAGCCAGGCAGGCCTCGCGCGTGATGATGCGCGCAAGCGGTGCGCAAAAAACACAGGCGCTGTTGGCCATGGCTGAAGCATTATCGGCTCAGCGCTCTGCGTTGCAGCGGGCTAACGCAAGCGATGTAGACTCTGCACGTACCCGCCAACTTGAACCGGCCTTACTCGACCGACTCACGCTATCTGAGCGCTCGATCGATGTGATGATAGAGGGCCTGCGACAAATCGCTGCCATGCCCGATCCAATTGGCGGCTTAAGCGCCACAACCGTTCGCCCCAACGGTATGCAGGTCGCCCAAATGCGTGTGCCGCTAGGCGTGATTGGTATTATTTATGAGTCGCGTCCTAACGTCACGATCGACGCCGCAGCCCTGTGTCTGAAATCTGGCAACGCCTGCATTTTGCGTGGCGGCAGTGAGGCCTTGCAGTCCAATCTGGCTTTGGCCAAAATTGTTGAACAAGGTTTAGTCGCCGCCGGGTTACCTCAGCATGCTGTACAAGTGCTTGATACGCCCGATCGAGCCGCAGTCGGTGAACTGATCACCATGACCGAGCATATTGATGTGATTATTCCGCGCGGCGGTAAAAGTCTGATTAAGCGTTTGGCGGCTGAAGCACGCGTGCCAATGATTAAGCACTTGGATGGCAACTGCCATGTTTATATCGATGCGCAGGCTGATTTAAAACAAGCGGGCGACATTGCCTTTAATGCCAAGACTTATCGCTATGGCGTGTGTGGTGCAATGGAAACCCTCTTAGTGCACAAAGACGTTGCTGCGGCCTGTTTACCGGATTTAGCCAAGCGCCTGCTTGCGCACGGAGTCGAGCTGCGTGGCTGCGCGCAAACGCAAAAACTGGTCTCGCAAGCAATCGCTGCCACCGAAGAAGATTGGGCGACTGAATATCTTGGCCCAGTGTTGGCCATTCGAATTGTTGATTCCATTAAAGACGCGATCGCGCACATCGAGCGTTGGGGCTCGGGCCACACCGACTCAATCGTGACGCAACAGATTGCAGCCGCGCAACAGTTTCAGCGCGAAGTTGATTCGAGTTCAGTCTATGTCAACCTGCCCACCTGCTTTGCCGATGGTTTTGAATATGGCTTAGGTGCCGAGATCGGGATTTCAACCAACCGCCTGCATGCCCGCGGACCCGTTGGTCTTGAAGGCCTGACCACCTTGAAGTGGGTATTGCAGGGTAATGGGCAACTTCGTGGATAGCAAGCAGAGTGGTTTTATCAGGGACACCAAGGTCTGGCACAACGTCTTAGCACTCGTGTGGGTGGGTGACAGGGCAAACAGCAAGGCCACACGAAACTACGGAGAGATTGACTAATGCTTTGGATTAAAACATTTCATATCGTCTTTATTGCCTCGTGGTTTGCGGGGCTGTTTTATCTGCCGCGTATTTTTGTTAATCTTGCGCAGCAAACTGATCCAGCGGTGCAGCAGGCGCTGCTTGGTATGGCGCGCAGGTTGTATCGCTTCACCAATATTTTAGCGATCCCCGCTGTACTGCTCGGCCTTTGGCTGTATGTGCAATATGGCATTGGTCGCGGGCCTGGCAATGGCTGGATGCACGCAAAGTTTGTGCTTGTGGTGTTTGTGATTGGTTATCACCACAGCTGTGGCGTGATATTGCGCAAGTTCGAACAAGGTACTAACCGCCGTTCGCATATTTTTTATCGCTGGTTCAACGAAATACCTGTGTTGATGCTGGTTGCAATAACGGCGCTAGTCGTTATCAAGCCTTTTTAAATGGGACACCATGTCTGAGCAGGATCCAGAACGTAAAACACTTACCCTCAAAACACGTGCGGTCAAACCGCGCCCTGCTGCCGGGGGGGATCAAACGCGCGCCCGTATTGGTGCGCGTGCGCGCCAAGTGGCTCAGTTAAAAATCGCTAAAGAAAAACTTTCACGTCTGCAAGCTACCGGTCATGAACTCCCAACCGCAGAACGTTCGGAAGAAGGAAAACCGCTCATCGTACGCAAGGCGCCTGAAGCCTCGTTTGGTGACAGGCCACGTCGCGGTCAGCGTA
This sequence comes from Burkholderiaceae bacterium, assembly GCA_044338955.1. Classification (GTDB taxonomy): domain Bacteria; phylum Pseudomonadota; class Gammaproteobacteria; order Burkholderiales; family Burkholderiaceae_B; genus Zwartia. The sequence goes on along the minus strand of JBIIWK010000197.1, from coordinate 1,373 downwards.
CAGACAGTCGTGCCCCTCGGGGCGAGGCTCGCGGTGGCTCTGCACACCCAAACGAACGATCGAGCGATCACACTCCTCGCCGTGAACACTCCGACCATGAATACGGTCAAGCCGACACGGCGCAGCGTGGCGAGCGTGCCACGGGCAGCAATCTTGCAGACGCACCAGCGCGCGCCAATCGCGGCTCTGCACCACGTGAGCCCACACCGCGACCAGCCTCTGCACCGAAAGCCTTGCCGTTACGCGATGGCGCACAAACTGAGCGCGCCTCTGGGCTGGTGCTTGACACTGAAATCTTTCATATCTTCGCCCCCTGCCCCACCGGCCTTGAAGAGGCGCTGGCAGCTGAACTGAATGCACTAGGTTATGCACATGTGCAACCGACGCGTGCCGGTTGCCATTTTGTGGCGGATTGGTGGGGCGTACAACGCGCCAATCTTTACTCACGCTTAGCGACGCGTATCTTGGTGCGCTTAGGCCAGGCACCCGTGCAACACGAAGACGACATTCTTGAACTTGCGCAAAGCATTGGTTGGGAGCGTTGGTTTGGTGCCGAACACACCTTGCGCGTTGACACCTCGGCGGTCAAAAGCCCCATGCAAAGTTTGCAATATTGCAATTTGCGCGCCAAAGACGGCATTTGTGATCGGCTGCGCGACCTTGAAGGTGCGCGTCCGTCGATTGATACGGTGCGCCCGGATGCGCGCGTGCATTTATTTTTATCGCACGATACCGGCACGATGTATCTCGACACTTCGGGTGAGTCCTTATTCAAGCGTGGCTGGCGGCTTGATAAGGGTGACGCACCCTTACGTGAAAATCTTGCGGCCGGAATATTGGCCTTGGCGGGTTGGGATCCTGAGGCGGCGTTGCTCGATCCCTTTTGCGGTAGCGGCACGATTTTGATCGAAGCGGCCTGGATTGCCTTAGGTGTGCCACCCGGCATCACTCGACCGTTTGGTTTTGAACGCTTGCGTGACCATGACGCGCGCCGCTGGGAAGACCTGAAAGACGAAGCACGCAGTCGGATCTTGCCCGAGTTGGCCTCGCCATTGATTGGCATCGACGCCAACCCTGACGCCATTGAAGCTGCGCGTCGTAACGCCGAGCGTGCCTACCTCACAGAGGACACGATTCAGTTTGAATTGGGCGATGCACGGGATGCTGTTGCACCTGCGCCAAGCGGATGGATCGTCACGAACCCCCCTTACGGTGAGCGTCTTGATGAAGAGGATGTCGAGTTTTGGCGCGAATGGTCTGCCTGCTTAAAAAAGGAATTTGCCGGTTGGCAGGTCAATGTCATCACCTCTGATCTTGATTTGCCCAAACACCTTCGTTTGAAGGCCGACCGACGAACGCCCATCTTTAACGGG
>JBIIWK010000196.1:0-6354 GCA_044338955.1 Burkholderiaceae bacterium | reverse complement strand
CGGGGCGCACGCTCGCTGAAACGATCGCCCACTACAACCAACACGACCGCGGTGCTCGCCCCGCCATTACGCAAGGGCCGTTTTATGCGCTGGGCCCCATTAAAAGCTACGTTGTCTTTACCGATGGTGGATTAAAGGTCACCGACAAGCTTGAAGTCTTGCGCACCGACGGGCGGGTGATCCCAGGTCTGTATGCCGCCGGCTCTGCCGGTCAAGGCGGCCTGCTGCTTGAGGGCCATGGCCATCACTTGGGTTGGGCATTTATTTCTGGCCGCATCGCGGGCCGCGCCGCGGCGCATTTTCAAGGCTAAGTTGGCAACCCTGAACACCACTCGTCGCTGATTAAGCGATGGTGGTTCGCCGACTCATGCTCTTTGAGTCGGCGAGCCTAATCGCCTGCGAAACACCATCAAAAAATCAAAATAACGGTCCGTCTGCGCCGCCTACTGATCCGCTTTAATATCAGCGGCCTTCACCACCTGCGCCCACTTGGCCATATCGGCTCGCACGAAGGCGGCGAACTCTTTTTCAGTGGTGATGGTTGGAACCAAGCCCTGTTTTGACAAATCAGCGATCATCTCTGGCCTGCTTAACACCTCAAGCGCCGCCAGATGCAACGCATTACGTGCCTGCTCTGGCGTGCCTGCCGGGGCCATTAACCCATACCAATAATCCATATCAAAGCCCGGGATACCTGCTTCGATAAACGTGGGCACCTCAGGCATCGCCGACGAGCGCTGTTTACCGGTCAATGCAATCGCTTTGAGTTGGCCCGAGCGCACGATACCAGCCACCGCTGGCAAAGGAGCAAACAGCACCATGTCACGCTGTTGCCCCAACATGTCGGCAGTCACTGCACCAGTCCCTTTATAAGGTACGTGCGTGAGTTTGATTTTGGTCTCAAAAATAAACAGCTCGGCCGCCATATGAGCACCCGAACCGGTACCTGCTGAACCAAAATTAATCTTTCCTGGGTTTTCTTTTGCCAACCTAACAAGGTCTGAGGCTACCTTGATTTGTGACGAAGGATGCACCACCAGTACCATGGGCGCCGCTGCCAATGCTGTGAGAGCCACAAAATCACGCTCAACGCTATAGGCAAGCTTTGGATAGATACTTGGATTAATACCAATTTCAGAGACTGAACCTACCAGTAAGGTTTTGCCATCCGCTGCAGCACGTGCCACAAACTGCGCACCAATCGCACCTGCCGCGCCAGGGCGGTTTTCAATGATGGTGCCTACGCCAAGCTTATCCGCCACCTTAGGCATCACCATGCGGGTGAGCACATCGGTCCCCCCGCCGGGGGCAAAGGGAATCACGACATTAATCGGCTTATCGTTGGTCGACTGTGCATAGGTTGTAGGCAAGGCGCTCAGCGTCGCCAGCACCAAAAGGGCAAAGACGCCCTTCAGACAGGGTTTAAGGGATTTAGGCATGCACGTCTCCGATAATTGCGGCTCGTCGACACACAGGTTGGGCGCGAGTCGATTCGTTATGATTGCACTCAATATTAACAAGAAGTGCGAAGAGACTGATCGTTTAGACCTAGGATCCACCGACTGACCACTCCTCAGGCGAATGGGCCGGACGCCGTCGGGCAGACTTCTAGGTACGCGCTTTGGTAAGCTCTATTTTTAGCGTCGGTTCAACCGACTTTACGATGTAACCGGCTTCACCTTAGGATAACGTCCGCGATGACTCTGCCTTATCAACAATTGCCCCACGTACAGGCCGCTCAAGGTTTTGCGCATTTTGAGGGGATTCAAGTTCTGGATCTCAGCACCTCAGTCGCTGGCCCCTATGCCACGCAATTACTGGCCGATTTTGGTGCCACCGTACTCAAAATCGAAAAGCCAGGTACGGGCGACGATGCGCGCCAATGGGGCCCCCCTTTTTTGAACGGCGCCTCACTTTGGTTTTTAAGTGTCAATCGCAACAAACAGAGCATGGCCCTTGATATCAGTCAACCCGAAGGCCTAGAGATCTTGCTGTCGTTGCTCGAAACCACGGATGTACTCGTGCTCAATATGACGCCGCGCGTCCAAGAAAAGCTGGGCTTGAATTTTGCCAAGCTCCAAGAACGGTTTCCGCGCTTGATTCATGCCAGCCTGACAGGTTTTGGTTTAACCGGCAGTCGCAGCGACCACCCTTGCTACGACTTGATTGCCGAAGGCTATTCGGGGATTATGGATCTGACTGGCGAAAGCGAAAATGACCCTCAAAAGGTTGGCACCCCGGCCGCCGACATGCTGGCTGGACAAGATCTGGCCATGGCCGTGATGGCCGCCATCCATGGACGTGTGCGCACCGGCAAAGGCTCAAGTATCGACATCTCAATGCTTGCCACAATGACTCGCTTTACTGCGCCGCGCGTGGTCGCCTACTTGGGCTCTGATGAGGTACCGCGCCGCTCGGGCGGCAAAGACTCAGTCATCGCCATTTATCAAGTATTCAACACCGCCGACTCACAGCTCTCGCTTGGGCTGGGTAACGATGCAATCTGGAAGCGCTTTTGGCAAGCGGTCGGTGATCCCGCCTTTGCTGAAAAGCCCGAGTACGCGGGCAATGCGGGCCGCCGCACCCACCGGACTGCCATCGTAGCGCGCATCTCAGAGGTGCTGGCTACTAAACCGCGCGACGAATGGCTCGCACTGTTTGCCAAGAACCGGATTCCTGCAGGCCCAATCAACCGCGTGGATGAGGTGACCAAGGATCAAGACCTTTTGACTAAAGAATTTTTTTATAAGAGTGATTCGGGCTATGGCGAGGTGCCACAGGTAGGGCTAGGCATTACTATCAACGGCGAGCATCACGTGCACCGTAAAGCACCACCAACACTAGGGGAAGACACAGAGGCAATATTGCGGGACCGCCTCAAACTAAGCCCAGAGGAAATCGCACAATTGCAACTCACCAAAATCGTGAACACCTAACGCAGCCTTGTTAAGGGAGCGTCGCGGGCTTATCGGCTAGCACTCTCTTGGTCCAGACTGCAGATTGAGCCGAATAGGTTTAGGTTGACAGCCCGCCTATTTAAAAAAATGGTTGGCAACTGTCTGGATACAATCACTGATGTGCTAGGGATAAACAGCGCTAGTAAAATTCGCAGGATCAGAATACGCACAATAAGAAACTAACCAAGGCAATTGCCCAACGACCGTTCCCAAGACAGTCAAACCACTAAGTTACTGACAGACAAAGAGACTTTTTATGACATACGACGAAATTCTTTACGAAGAAGACGGCCCAGTGGGCACGATTACGATCAATCGCCCTGAAGACGGCAACATGTTCACAGCCAAAATGTGTCATGAAATTCGTGACTGCATCAACGAGATTCGCCGCGAAACGCGCACTCGCGTCATCGTCTTAACCGGCTCGGGCGATCGTTTCTTCTGTATCGGCGGCCGCAAAGAAGGCATGGAAGACACGCAGCTTTATGCCGGCGTCTTGCCGACTCTTGAAATGTACGAAAGCATCGACCGCCTGCAAAAACCGGTCATCGCCTCAGTAAATGGCTTTGCTGTTGGTGGTGGCAACGTATTGCAAATGGTCTGCGACGTGACCATCGCCTCAGATACCGCAACCTTCAGACAAGTCGGCCCGATGATGGGCAGCTTCGATGCCGGCTATGGCACTTGGTACCTTGAGGATTTGGTCGGTAAAAAACGCGCAAAAGAAATGTGGTTTTCAAACCCGAAGATCCCCGCCAAGCAAGCGCTTGAAATGGGCTTGATCAATCGCGTTGTGCCCGCCGCAGAGCTACGTGCCGAAACCCGCAAGTGGGCACTCGAAATCGCCGATCGCGGCGCGTTTGCCTTAGCATCGGTCAAGGCCGCGTTTAACGCACGCCATGGCGGCGTCAGTGGCTTGTCACGCATGGCGCACGATTTGCTGCTGCGCGGCTACCTCGACACCAAAGAACACGATGAGCTTTCAGCGTCGTTTGCCGAACGTCGCAAACCTGATCCGTCGACCTTTGGTCACTAGGCTTTTTATTTCAGCACGAAGGCTTTCTACGTAAGATCACAGGCTCTTTAATTCAGCCCAAAGACTTTCTACGTTAGCCTCGAGACTCTTTAATTCAGCCCAAAGGCCTTCTCCTTTGGCCAACAGGCTTTCTCTATACCGCGCTTAGGTTTTCGAACATGATGTTGACTTTGCACGATCCACAAAAAACCCGCGAGAACTATGTCTCGGGGGCTTGGCATGCCGACACCATGTTCGGCCTGTTGCAACAACACGCTCACGCACGCCCAGATAATATTGCCCTGCGCGATTTGTTCACGACGTTAACCTGGTCACAAGTCTTACAAGCGGTTGAGCAACTTGCCTTAGACCTGCATCAAGCGGGCCTAAGCGCTGGTGACCGCGTCGCGATCTGGTTGCCTAGCCGCGTTGAAAGCGTGCTTGTGTTTATGGCCTGTTCACGCAACGGCTACGTGTGCTGCCCGTCGCTTCATCAAAGCTATACCTCTGGCGAAATCATTACACTGCTCAAACGCATTCGATGCAAAGCGTTTTTTACGACACCGGGCTATGGCTCTGACGCAGCCACTCAACCGATTTCGGCTTTGTTGAGCGAAGTGCCCACGTTAATCCGTACCTGTTTCTACGGCGCGACCTTTGCCGACACCACGCAAACGGTTGAACATCAAACGACTGCGCATCAGACAATTGACCACGACACGACCGGGCTGAAGACGATTGCCGAAGCAACCCCAGCACCGGGCTTACCCCCTGCCGACACGAACCCCGACAAAATTGTTTACTTAGCCTTCACCTCGGGTACCACAGGGTTACCCAAGGGAGTGATGCACAGCGACAACACTTTATTGGCTAACGGCCGCATGATGGTGCGTGACTGGCATCACGATCAACACTCTATTCTTGTCGCGCTCAGCCCTTTAAGCCATCACATTGGTACGGTTTCGATCGAGCAATGGCTTGCGGCGGGCTTGCAACTCGTCATCCATAACTTTGCTGCGGGTAAGCCTGCGCTTGACTGGATCATTGAAAGCCAAGGCACCTATGTCATGGGCGTGCCGACACACGCGATGGATATTTTGGAAGATGTTCGCCGTCGTGGACTGACCGCGATGGGCAAGGTGACTTCGTTCTATATGGCGGGGTCTCCGATCCCGCGCGAAGTCGCTGAACAATTTTTACGGATTGGCGTCACGCCACAAAACGTTTACGGCATGACCGAAAACGGCTCGCACCAATACACCTTACCCACCGACCCCACCAGTACGATTGTGGCCACGTGCGGGCGTGCCGCGCAAGGCTACGAAGTACGAATTTTTGATGCCGAGCATCCCGATCACGAGGTCGCGCAAGGTCAGGTCGGTGAAATTGGCGGGCGCGGCGGGTTGTTGATGCTCGGCTATTTTGACGATCAAACTGCCACTGAAAATTCTTTTAACCGCTCAGGCTGGTTCATGAGCGGCGATCTTGGTGTGTTTGACGAACAAGGCTGTCTGCAAATCGTTGGGCGTAAAAAAGATTTAATTATTCGTGGCGGACACAACATCCACCCAGCGCGCATCGAAGACTTGACGCACCGACATCCTGACGTTGTAAAGGCTGCCGTGTTTCCGATTGCAGATGATCGCCTAGGCGAGCGCGTGTGCCTCTCGATTTTGCAACGCGCGGGAGCTACGATTGATCCTCAACAAGTGCTTCAACACTTGTACGAGGTCGGTTTATCAAAATACGACATGCCAGAATACTTTATCGTGATGCCCGCCTTCCCACTGACGGCCAGCGGCAAGATTTTAAAACGCGAACTCATTGAAATGACCAAGCGCGGAGACATCAAACCCTTACCGGTTCGTTGGAAGGCACCGAGCTAATCGCTAACACTTTTAACCACCATAACATCGCTCTCTTTCATAACGCCGCGTAGCATTTGACCTTACATACATCGCGAGCGCGGCCACCGAGCCTAGTTATCACAACAGACCTTAAACTATTACCACGTTGATCCAAAATCAAAGGCAGTCGAACATGGCAGTAGAACTTTCCATTGACCAGGGCTTGGCCCACCTGCATCTCAATCGCCCTAAGGCGTTAAACGCCTTAAGCTTTGGGATCTTGCAAGACCTGAACAACACGCTTGCTCAAATTGAACAAGCGATCGAGCAGCAACAAGTGCGCGGCTTGGTGATTACGGGCGCAGGCGAAAAATCTTTCTGTGCCGGGGCCGATATCCCTGAACTGCTCGGGCGAACCCTTGTGCAGCAACACGAAGGCGCACGTCTCGGGCAAGAGGTCTTTAATCGTATCAGCGCTCTACGTATCCCGTCTGTTGCGGTGATCCATGGTTATGCCTTTGGTGGTGGTCTTGAA
>JBIIWK010000195.1:0-6410 GCA_044338955.1 Burkholderiaceae bacterium | reverse complement strand
ACCCTAAATTGGTACGCGGTCCGATTCTGCCCCCGCGGCAGGCGATGAACTTGCGCGCGCTTGGCTTAGCACTGCTGGCTCATTTTATCTTAGTGCTGATGCTAGTACTGGGCCTTGACTGGAAAACTGAGGCCAATGGGCCGCTCGAAGTGATGCTTGTAGCCGAGGGCAACAGCCCTGTGAACCCGCCCCCCCAAACCAAGCCCCCCGAGCCCAAGCCCGAACCTGCGCCCGCACCCAAGCCTGAGCCCCCGCCCGAACCATCTCCACCACCACCGCCCCCGCCGCCCCCACCGGTGGCGCCAGCGTCTGCGCCAACCCCGCAGGTTGACCCTGAGATCGCGCTCGAGCAAGAGGCTAAACGCCGACGCGAACAAGAACGGCTTGAGCGCGAAATAGCCGCCAAAGAAGCCGCTGACAAACGCGCGGCCGAAGAAGCCATCAAAGAGAAAGAACGTATCAAAAAAGAACTCGAAATCGCAAAAATAAAAGAAACCGAGCGGCTTGAGCAGCGCCGTCGCGATGCTGAGCGCGCCGAGGCTGACAAAAAGGCAAAAGAAGAGACTGCTAAAAAGCTCGTAGCCGAGAAGCTAGCGACTGAAAAGAAAGAAAAAGAAGAGGCCGAAAAGAAAACCAAAGAAGAAGCGGCTAAAAAAGCGAAAGAAGACGCTGTGAAAGTGGCTGCTGCCGAGAAAAAAGCCAAAGAAGAGGCCGCTCAGCGTGCCGCCAAAGATCAGGCCTTGAAAGACATGATGCGCGGCGACGCCTTGAGCGCTGCCGGGTTGCCCGGCGGAACCGCTGACCGCAATCAGTCAGGGGGTGGTCGAGATGACGGCTATGGCGCAAAAGTACGGGCTTGTGTGCTGCCCGGCGTGTCGTTTCCACCTCCACCACGAGGCGCGGCAGGCAACCCCGCTGCACAGTACAGGGTGAGCTTAAAGCCCGACGGGCAAATCGCAGATGTACGCCTGACAAAAACGTCTGGCAACGTCAACTTTGATCGTGCGGTCGAGACCGGTATACGACGCTGCACGCCCTTTCCACGGCCTTCTTCGGGTAGCTATCCAGGTTACATCGACGTCAATTACAATATGTATGATTGATAGGAGCTCGCACCATATGACGTTTGATCAACTTGACCCCATGCCAACTACCCGCAAGACGTCAACTAACGTCATGTTTGGATGGCTGTTGGCCTGCCTAATCATCGCGCTTACTCTGTTTGGTACAGACGCGGCCCGGGCGCAACTGCGCGTCGATATCTCAGGAACAGGCGCGCAACAATATCCCGTGGCCATCGCCGACTTTAGCGGCGACGCAGTCGGCAGCCAGATCGCAGAAATCATCCGCGCCGACCTAACCCGTTCAGGTCAGTTTCGACTCATCGCAACGACGGGATCCGCACTGACGGCCGACTCAGCGATCGCGTTCGACGAGTGGCGCACTCGGGGCGCCGACTTTATTGCACACGGTACGGTCACTCGCCTGGCAGACGGCCGCTTTGAGATTAAGTACCGCCTAGGCGACACCGTTAAACGTGGCCCGCTCGACGGCTTCTCAGTTTCGGGTACCGAAAAAGAACTACGCCGTAATTCTCATCAGATCGCCGATCGTATTTACGAAAAAATTACCGGTATCAGGGGCGTATTTGCGACACGAATCGCTTATGTCTTAAAGCAGGGTAAGACTTACGAATTGCAAATTGCAGACGCCGACGGGCAAAATCCTCAGGTGGCCCTGCGCTCGCGCGAACCGATTATTTCGCCGGCCTGGTCACCCGATGGCAGCCGACTGGCTTACGTGAGTTTTGAATCTGGCAAACCCGTGGTTTACGTACACCATCTCACGACCAGCAAACGTGCACCGGTCGCCAATTACAAAGGCAACAACTCGGCACCGGCCTGGTCGCCCGATGGCAACACGCTGGCAGTGGTACTCACTCGTGATGGTCTGTCGCAAATTTACACGCTTGGCGCCAATGACGGTGCAAACCTGCGGCGCGTGACCCGCTCGCCCTTGATCGATACCGAACCATTCTTCGCACCCGATGGTCGTTCAATTTTCTTTACGAGCGATCGCAGTGGTAGCCCACAAATTTATCAAACGGGTCTTGAAGGCGGTGAACCGCGTCGTATCTCGTTTAACGGCGGTTACAATATCTCACCTCGAATTTCTCCGGATGGCAAAACCTTGCTGACTGTGACCCGTCGAGATGGTACGTATCGTATCGCCTCACTGAACCTGACCACTGGCTCAGAGTCCCTTTTAACCGAGGGTCGCGATGATCAGTCTCCGAGTTTTGCCCCGAACGGAATGCAAGTCCTGTATGCCGCTGTTCAGGGTGGTCGAAGCGTATTAGCTGGGGTATCTAGTGATGGTCGCGTTCGACAAACGCTGTCTGTCCTGAATGGTGAAATACGTGAACCCACTTGGGGCCCTTTTTCTCAATAACCGTTGAATTTCCTCTTAAAGGATAGACCATGTCGCGCATCGCAAAAGCTCTCACCATCGCCGCCTTAGCTGCCAGTTTGGCCGCTTGTAGCTCGGTTTCTCTTGACGATAAAGCTGGGGCGGGTGGTGCAGACGGCTCTGGCATTCTCGATCCGTTTAATCCACAAAGCATCTTGGCCAAACAGCGCTCGGTTTACTTTGACTTCAATAGCTACACGGTAAGCGATCAGTATCGCTCGCTGGTTGAAACACACGGTAAATACCTGGTCAGCACGCCTGCGCAACGCGTAGTGGTTGAAGGTAACACCGATGCCCGTGGCGGTTCTGAATATAACTTGGCACTGGGCCAGCGTCGCGCAGAAGCCGTGCGTCGCATGCTGACTTTGCAAGGCGTCTCTGACACGCAAATTGAAACTATTAGCCTAGGCAAAGAAAAGCCCAAAGCTTTGGGTAACACTGATGCAGATTACGCCGAAAATCGTCGTGCAGATTTCAACTATAAGCGTTAAGCTTTAAGTACCGTGATCTGATCTAAGCAAGGCGGCTCACTGGCCGCCTTGTTGTTTTAAAAGGATATTTAATGTCTATGACCACCACCTCCAAGCGTGTGCTGAGTACGGGCTTGCTTTTAATCGGCTGCATTGGCATCAATCAGTCTGCTTTGGCCTTTGCTGATGATGATGCCCGCAAAGCGATTGTTGAGTTGCGTCAGCAAATTAAAACGCTCACCGAAGCCAATCTGCGCGCTCGTATACAGCTTGCGGATCAGATCGAAGGCCTCGAGCAAGAAGTCATACGTCTGCGCGGCGATATGGAGCAACTCGGACGCCCAAGCTCTGGGCTGGGTTCGCCCGGCGGCACCTCTGGTGCGCGTGCGCCCGACGCGAAGTCTTCAGATCCGCGCGAGCAATCTGCTTTTGATCAATCGATCGAAAGTTTTCGCAAAGGTCAGTACAAAGAAGCGACTGAAAATCTAACCGCGTTTTTGACCCTTTACCCTGACAGCAAACTCACGCCTACGGCACAGTTTTATTTAGGTAGCAGTCGGTATGCTTCAAAAGATTTTAAGGGCGCTATTGCCACGCTTGATGCAATGGTAAAAAGGTATCCCCGAGAAGCCCGAGCACCAGACGCCTTGCTGATGATTGCGGGATCCCAGTTTGAACTGAACAATCGCGCTGCTTCAAAGGCTACGTTGCAGCGTATCGTACAAGAGTACAAAGGGACCCCAGCTGCCGAAACGGCCGCTAAACGGATTCCTCTGCTCTAGGGCACGGCCAAACCTAGCCAACTCGAGTGGGGATATCGAGGTCTTGAGATTGGCTGGCGCTATGCTTTTTGATCAACGCAAATCGCGTGTGACCCAGACTTAGCCTAGTCGCCTCACAGCGGCAATCAAAAGCCGCTGAGCAATTTAAGTACTTGCCATCAGCAGGCAGGCCACGCCCACAACAATCAGTACCGTCCCGATCGTTTCTTGACGCGAGCTCTTGCTCGCAAATACACGCCAAGAAAGCAGTTGCGCAAACAACACCTCGACTAAGCCGAGGGTTCGCACATTTGCGGCCGCAGTCAAGGCAAAGCCTAGAAACCAACCTTCTGAAGCTGAGGCGCCCAGCAAACCGCCCCAGATTGAAATACGCCAGGCCTGCAGGCAGCGCACCCAAGCTTCGTAGTGAAAAATCATCATCCATGCAGCCAGTAGCAAGGTTTGCACGCCCAACCCGCAAGCGAGTGTGAGCGAGGCACGCATCAGAAAATGACCATCACCTAAAGCCAAAATGCCGCCCCTAAAGGTGACCGCGGCAATAGCAAAACAGGCGCCGGCCGCTAACCCCAACACCGCAGGCTGCCATCCAGAACCCTCTTGAGGGCCGCTGACCGGCTTGCGTGCCATCACAGTGACGCCTGTTGTGGCGACAATAATCGCAGCCATTGCAAGCCATGAAATCGTGTCGCCCAATACGACCAAACCAAAAACCGCTACCTGAACGGGCTCGGTTTTAGTCCAGGCAGTCACCACCACAAACGCCCGCTGACGCATGGCCGCAAGCATCAGGGCCGTAGCCGCGATTTGAGAAACCGCCCCCGCTGCGACAAACAGAGCAAAGCTCAGATCCATGGAAGGAAACGTTGACCCCGTGGCAAAAAGAGCAATGGCTGCGAACAGTGCAGCAAACGGAAAGCCATACAAAAACCTTACCTGCGTGGCACCAAGCGTGCCAAGCTTTTCAGTCAGGCTACGCTGAATCGCATTACGCCCAGCCTGCGCCGCTGCGGCAAAAATCGAAGCGGGAATCCATAACCAAGTCCAATCTTGCAAGAGAGTCTCCAGTGGGGTGTTTGGTAAGCAGTGTCTTAAGCGCCGGCTGCATGGTGCCGCCGCTGCACCATGCCCGTATGCGCAGGCAAGAACACTTTACTCGGGATCAATGCTCGCCCGCATGCTGCAACAATAGCTGGACTGTTGCAGGATCAAGCACGATCCCCTCAGCACGCTGCTGAGCCATTTTTTTTAATTCAATTTCGCCTGGCACGATCACCGGTTTCTTCGCGTCGACTGCAGGGCTCTCGTGCAAGATCGAAGCAAAATCCATCATCCGCTCTGACAACCACTGCGCCGAACCCAACATCCGTGTATCAATCAGAATAAAAAAGTGCCCCAAGTTTTGTGGCTCGTCGGGCGCATCGACCCAAGACTTCACGTGCGTCAAGTAGGCCGCGTTCGACAACAGCCCCGCAAACATATCCACGAGTAAAGCAAGCCCGTAGCCCTTGTGTCCGCCGACCGGCTGTAAGAAGCCATCAAGCGCCGCCTTAGGATCTGTGGTGGGGCGGCCCTTGTCGTCAGTCGCCCACGTGTCAGGAATCGACTCACCACGTTTAAATGCATTACGTACCTTGGCGCGCGCCACGACGCTCATGGCCATATCCAGTAAAAACGGCGAGCCGCCCGGATTAGGCACGCCAAAACCAAGCGGGCTATTTCCTAACCGGGCATCACTGCCCCCCCAAGGTGCAATCGTCGTTGTGGCATTACTACCGATCACACTCGCAAAACCCTCTTCTGCAGCAATCAACGAGTAAGGCGAGATCGGCCCAAAATGATTGCTACCACGCGCAAACGCCATGCCAATGCCACACTGCCGTGCGGCCTCCATCGCCGCACGCAACGCGTGCATGCCAACTAGCGGCCCGACACCATTGTCACCATCCACCAGGCGCAGCGCCGGCGCAGGGGATTGCACGACAATATTAGGCCGAGCGTTAATGCCCTTCACCAACAAGCGCTCGCCATACGACTCAATCCGCGACAGGCCATGGGTACTTAAACCAAAAAGATCCGCCAACACCAGCACTTTCACAACATCAGCAGCATCTGCTTGCGTCAGACCCAGCCCCTGAAAAGCACGGGTCGCCAAGTCTGTGAGCTCTGCTTCAGACCAATGTGATTGAAACGCCTGCGGTTGATTCATGTTGCTAAAAAATCCTATTGATCGATAGATGAGAATGGTCGCGAGCGTCACACGATTTCTGCGCGTTGTGCAAACGGTGCTGAAACAGATGAGCGACCAAGTGCTGACATACTAAACGTTCTCGAGCTAGCGGCAAAATGGCGCAGACCAACAAAGAAGCGCGCCCCCAACACACAAGCGGATAGCCGACATGCGAGCAAGTCACTGAAACACAAGCAGGTTTGACTGCAACCGCACGTGGAGGCTAGAGTTTGATTGCAAAAAAAGCCAACTTATGATTTGATTGGCCTTGCACCGAGCGCATGATCGATTCAACATCCTGAATCACGCGAACTGAATACCCCATTAGAAGGTAGGTGATGCAATCCGATGCAAACGACCGCAAAGTTGCCGTAGTGACAGGTGCCGCGCGCGGGATCGGTCTTGCCTGCGTCAAGCGCCTCGCCGCGCAGGGCTTTCGCGTTGCCATGGCAGATATAGGTT
>JBIIWK010000019.1:0-20070 GCA_044338955.1 Burkholderiaceae bacterium | reverse complement strand
TAGCGCGCTATACAGCGAGATCCAAGAAAAAACTCAAGTCCAACAACTACTCGTTGAGCGAGATGAATTGATTCAGTCGTTAATTAGCGCCAAAAAATCAGCTGAAGTGGGGGCGCTGTCGGCTGCGCTGGCACACGAGCTGAATCAGCCACTATGTGCCATACAACTCAACGCTGAATGTCTGCAGATGGAGCTCTCAAGCGTTGTGACTAACAAACTGATTAAGCAAGAACTCATCTCCAGAATCTTGGCTGATAACCAACGAGCCTCCGAGATTATTACTGCACTCAGACAGATATTTTCAAACACGACTGTGGTGCCACAACGGGTTGATCTGGTTGACGTCATGTCATTGCTCGAAAAGTTGTTTTTACCTTTAGCGAAAAAAGAAAATATTACGATTCGTCGAAACTATCCCATCACTGGCGGGCACCACGTCTTAGTGAATCCGCAAGAATTTCAGCAGGTACTCTTAAATCTTTTGAACAATGCGGTTCAAGCGCTGTCAGACATTACAGACCGCGAGCGATGCATTGGCATCACCATCAGCAAGACTGGCAATCGCGCGTACTTGAGCGTGGCTGACAACGGCAACGGCATCGATCCGACTGCGCAAGCAACCATCTTTAATCTGCTGAGCTCAACCAAGTATGCCGGAATGGGTTTGGGGTTATGGCTCAGTCAGCATATCATTGAGCGGCACAAAGGTCGTCTGTACATTACGACGCAACCTGGTTGGGCAACAACGTTTATGATCGAATTACCACTTAACGAATAAGATCTCGGTAGCAGTTCAAAGCGATTCATCGCGATGCAAGCTACCGCTTACCCCGCGCCTTGAACGGCGGCACCTCACGGAGACAATAATGAAAATTGATTTAACTGGAAAGCGCGCGTTAATTGCCGGCGGCAGCCGTGGCATCGGCTTGGCGATTGCCGACGCGTATGCACAGGCCGGTGCAGATGTGTCAATCTGCGCCAGAACCGAAGGCCCCTTGCGCGAAGCAGAGCTTGCGTTAAAGAAGCATGGTCATAAAGTACTGGCGACGCCCTGCGATTTGGGCGATGCCGCCGCTATTAAACAGTGGGTAGAGGCCTCAGCCCAGTCGCTGGGCGGCATCGACATTTTGGTCAACAACGCCTCGGGCTTTGGGCGTACTGATGACGAAGCCGGTTGGGCCGTGAGTGTTCAAATCGATTTGATGGCAACCGTGCGTGCTTGTCACGCTGCCATGCCTTACCTTGAGGCAGCCGGCGGCAGTATCTTGCATATTTCATCGATCTCAGGCCTCAGGGCAAGCGTGCGCACGCCGCCATACGGTGCCATCAAGGCCGCCTTGATTGAATACACCCAAACGCAAGCCTTATCCTTCGCGGGCAAAAAAATTCGCGTCAACTGCATTGCCCCGGGCTCGATCTTTTTTGAAGGCGGCGCCTGGGATGTTGCTAAGCGCGACAAGCCCGAGTTATACGAGCGTATTTTGGCGGGCATTCCCTCTGGGCGTTTTGGGATCCCCGAAGAAATCGCAACGGTTGCTACCTTTTTAGTCAGCGATTTAGCGTCGTGGGTGACTGGGCAAACCATCGCAGTCGATGGCGGACAAAACTTATAACAAATTCACTGCGCGCTCGCTGCGTATCGCTTTAAGATCTGTGCCCGTTAGGCCAAAAAGGCGGTACCGGCCGGACGCGGCAAGCGCGACTCACATCTTTTATACACCGCGACAAGAACATGACTATTTTGCTCACCCCACGCTTAAATGGTCGCACCGTCTTTATTAACGGCGGTGCACGAGGGATTGGGCGCGCAAGCGCCTTGCGTCTTGCCTCTGAAGGTGCCAAGGTATGGATCACAAGCCGCGACGAGGCAGCGATGGCCGAGGCGCTTGGCGAGGCAACCGCTCTAGGGCTCGTGATCCACGGGTTGCTGATGGACTCGTCGGACGCAGCATCGATTAAAGAAGCGATCGCCCAAGTCTATGCGACCGATCAACGCCTTGACATTCTGGTCAACAACGCGGGGGGCTCATTACAAACACCCGCACTGTTTGAACAGGAGTCAGACGACGACTGGAAGCGGGTGCTAGATCTGAATATTATGGGCACCGTCTGGGCTTGCCGGCAAACGCTGCCGCTGATGACTGCCGCCGGTCACGGGCGTATTGTCAATGTCGGATCAAAGGCGGGTCGCTTTAGCAGCAAGGTCGCGGGCGCAAACTATGCTGCCTCAAAAGGCGCCATTAGTGCGCTCACGCGTCAACTGGCTGCCGAATACGGCCCCAAGGGGATTACCGTCAATTGCGTATGCCCAGGCTTGGTCATGACCCCGCGCACCAAGGCGCGTTGGGAATCTCGCAAATCCCCCGAAGAGCGCGCCTCGCTGCTCGAGAGCATTCCACTGAGACGTCATGCCGAGCCGCAAGATGTGGCTGCAGCGATTGCTTTTTTGGCGTCTGACGACTCTGCCTTTATTACTGGGATTACACTGGACGTGAATGGCGGCGAAGTGATGGCGTAAGCCTCACCGAGCAATCCCTAGCCCGTAGCATCACCAAACAGCGAACTCGTATGCGTATCCTTGCCTTAGTCTCTTTAATATTTTTTTCTAGCCTTGCGTTGATCGGCTGCAGCGCTGATGGTCCCGTCAAGCCGCCCCCGGCTCGGGTCGCCGTGGGGCTGTTTAAAAATGCCGATGCGAGCACCGTGAAAAATAACATCATGAGTGCCTGCTCAAAAAGCCGGCTGCGCATTCAAACCGACAAAAATGAAGTCACTTGCACGAGTCTTGAGATTGATCCGCAGCGCAACGCCATGATTACTGCCATGATTAACAATGAGTGGGCGTTGCAATACAAAGACGTCGTCAGTTTTACCTTAAGCACCGAGGGGCCAGACATACGTGTCACCGCCAACTCTTATCTTGAATTTGTTATGCCAAAAGGTCTGATGGCAGATATGCCCGCCAAATCTACGCGCAACTTACTGGATGACGCCTCGTTTATCAATGCGCAACAGCTGCTTAAGGCGGCTGGTGCTACTGAGTAGACTGCGATGTCAGTACCAGGCAACCCTCACCATCTGACCGTTTTATTTGAAAAGAATCAACAATGGGTTGATTCGGTTCGCACCAGCGACCCCGACTTTTTTAAGCGACTCGCCAGTCAACAATCACCCGAATATCTTTGGATCGGCTGCTCTGATTCACGCGTACCCGCCAATCAGATCACCGGTTTGGCGCCTGGTGAGGTCTTTGTTCATCGCAACATCGCCAACGTGGTGGTGCACACTGATTTAAATGCGTTATCTGTGATTCAGTTTGCAATCGATCAGCTCAAGGTCAAGCATATTATTGTGGTCGGACACTATGGCTGCGGCGGTGTTCGCGCTGCCCTTGAAAATATTCGCGTCGGCCTGGCCGACAACTGGATTCGTCACGTTAAGGATGTGCATGATAAGCACGGTTCATACCTTGGGCGAGTCATGAACACTCAGCAAAGGCTTGATCACTTATGCGAGCTTAACGTGATTGAGCAAGTCGTGAATGTTTGCCAAACCACCAGCGTACAAGACGCATGGTCGCGCGGACAAACTGTCACTGTGCATGGGTGGGTCTACGACCTCAAAGATGGCCTCGTACGCGACATGGGGATTAGTATCGCCAACCTCGACGAACTAGAGCACCGCTATCGCGCCGTGCTCGCTAAGCGCTATACCGAGTCGGCATAAGCAACGCTAACGCCTCAGGGGCGCGGCTTGGGTGTGAGGCCTGCGCAGCGTTGGACACACGCTGTTTTGTTGCTTAGCCACGCGCCGCTTGGCGCACTCGCCAAAACAAGAAACCTGCAATCGCAAGATTCAATAAATTCCAAGCCATGCCGTTGATCATGGCCATTTGATACGAGCCGGTTAAATCAAAAATTTTGCCCGACATCCAGCCACCAAGCGCCATGCCGAACATGGTGCACATAATCACTGAACCCACCCGCCGCCCTGCCTCAACGGCTGGAAAATATTCACGAATGATAATTGCGTACGAGGGTACGATGCCGCCTTGAAACAAGCCAAATAAAGCAGAGATTAGGTACAGTGACACTAGCCCATCAAAGGGCAAGAACATAAACAAGGCGATGCCTTGCAAGGCCGAACCCAGTAACAGGGTGCGGATACCCCCGATACGATCGCAAATCACCCCCGAGATCAGCCGACTGATGATGCCGCAACCGAGCATCAGCGCCAACATTTCTGCGCCGCGGGCTGGGCCATAGCCCAAATCAGCACAGTAGGCCACGATATGCACCTGAGGCATCGACATGGCAACACAACACGAGAGGCCGGCCACGCACATTAAAAACTGCGCATGATTGATATTCAGGCCAAAGGGTCTAGACACCCCTCCAACCAGGTTGTTCGCCAAGACAGACACCTGCGCCAAGGGCGGGCGGCGACGCATCAAAAAAGCCAACAAGGCCATACTGATGCCAGAGACCAAGCCCATCCAGATATAGGTATCGCGCCAACCAATGGTCGACACCCCCCATTGCGTCAAAGGCGGCCAAATCGCACCGGCCAAATAATTGCCACTCGCACAAACCGCGACTGCGATGCCACGGCGTTTGTTCCACCACAGCGAGGTGTCTGCCACCAAGGGGGCAAACGTGGCAGAGGCGCCTAAAAAGCCTAAAAACAAGCCGTGGACGATGGCAAACACAAGGATGTCAGTGGTGTTGGCCGCCCAGACAAAACCAATGAGTAAACCCGCTGCGCCAATCCACAAGCAGGTGCAGACACCCCAGCGATCAGCCACGCGCCCCATCATTAAGCCGCCGGCACCGAAGCCAATCCATAGGAGTGTTGACGGTAGCGAGGCCTCTGAGCGCGACACACCAAACTCTGCCTGTACCTCGGGTAAAACGACCGACACAATGAACATACAACTGCTGCCCATCACCATGATGACAAGCGACTTGATGAGTCGCCAGAGCGCGTAGCGAGAATCAATCAGGTGTTCAGGGGCGGGCAGTGCTGTCATAAAGAGACTCTTTTTTGTCGCAAGAAGGCCTAAAAACGTCAACGCAGCGTACCACGGCAGACCAAACCCCGCCCAAGACGGCAAGGATTATTTAAAGAGGTCTGATTCTTGTACATTCCGTTAAACTACGGCACAAATTCAGCAATGGCCAAGAGCCTGCGGAGACCTGCCCCATGAGTGTGATCACCAGCATCGAAGACCTGCGCGTTTTAGCCAAAAAGCGCGTACCGCGCATGTTTTACGACTACGCCGACTCTGGCTCATGGACAGAAAGCACTTACCGTGCCAATGAAAGTGATTTTCAAAAAATCAAATTGCGCCAACGCATTTTGATCAATATGGAAAACCGCTCAACCGCGAGCCATATGATTGGGCAAAAAGTTGCGATGCCCGTGGCCATCGCACCAACCGGATTAACCGGGATGCAACACGCGGATGGCGAAATCTTAGCCGCTAAAGTAGCAAAAGAATTTGGGATCCCGTTTACCTTATCGACCATGAGCATTTGCTCAATTGAGGCCGTTGCTGAGGGTACCAACCATCATCCGTTTTGGTTTCAGCTTTACGTGATGAAGGATCGTGACTTTATCGAGCGCTTGGTTGAACGCGCGAAGCGTGCCAACTGCTCGGCGCTGGTTTTAACCCTCGATTTGCAAATCTTGGGGCAACGCCACAAAGATTTAAAAAATGGCTTAAGCGCACCACCCAAGATGACCTTGGCCAATATGATCGACATTGCCACGAAACCACGCTGGGCAATGGGCATGCTAGGTACCAAAAATCGCCAGTTTGGCAATATCGTGGGGCACGTGCAAGGCGTCAGCGATATGAGCAAACTCAGCGAATGGACCGCCTCGCAATTTGACCCGCGCCTAAACTGGGACGACGTGGCGTGGATCAAAAAACTTTGGGGCGGCAAGCTGATCTTGAAAGGCATACAAGACGTCGATGATGCCCGCATGGCCCTGAACAGCGGTGCCGACGCCCTGATCGTCAGCAACCATGGTGGTCGTCAGCTTGATGGCGCTGCCTCAAGCATTGAGTCTTTACCCGCAATCGTTGAAGCCGTCGGTAAGCAAATCGAAATCCATATGGATGGCGGCGTGCGCAGCGGTCAAGATGTTTTAAAAGCACGTGCGCTTGGCGCACAAGGTTGTTATATAGGCCGTGCCTTTTTGTATGGCTTAGGTGCTATGGGCGAGACAGGCGTCAAAAAAGTACTTGAAATCTTACATAAAGAGCTTGACCTGACCATGGCCTTTTGTGGGCACACTGATATTGAAACCGTCGATAAAAGCATTTTGTTACCAGGCACTTACCCCACTTAATTTGAAACATTCAAAATGAACACAAACAATTCAACTTTAAAATTGCTGCCGCGCTGGATCTTCATGAGCCGCTGGCTGCAAGCCCCTCTCTACATCGGGCTCATCGTTGCGCAAGGCGTTTACGTCTGGCAATTCTGGAAAGAGCTCGTACATCTGATTACCGCGATGAGCGTTGATAAAACGATCACCGAGACCGAGCTCATGCTGATCGTGCTGGGTTTGATTGACGTTGTCATGATTTCAAACCTGCTCGTCATGGTCATTGTTGGAGGCTGGGAAACCTTCGTCTCACGCATGGGGCTCAAAGATCACCCTGATCAGCCCGAATGGCTGTCGCACGTCAACGCGGGGGTTTTGAAGGTCAAGCTGGCCACAGCGATTATCGGGATTTCATCGATTCACTTACTCAAGACCTTTATTAATGCCCCCAGCATTCCAGAAGCCACGCTAATGTGGCAAACGCTCATCCATCTGGCCTTTGTCTTGTCCGCCATCGCGATCGCGTACACCGAAAAACTATTGAGCCAAGCTCATCAATCCCAAAGCCACTAAGGAGCCCCGCCATGTCAGGACACGGACACGTTGATCCCTCAAATAAAAAAATCGCCTTGGTGATTGCAGTACTCGCACTTTTTTTAGCAATCAGTGAAACCTTAAGTAAAGCGTATCAAACCGAGGTGATTACCAAACAGGTTGAGGCGTCTAACTTATGGTCATTTTTTCAAGCAAAGTCGATTCGCAAAACCACCACGGACGTCGCTTTACAATCGGCACAAGTCAGCCCTCACGCCGAAGATCCAAAAACTGTCGAGCAGATAAAAAAATGGGCTGCGGCTTCCAAGCGTTATGACACAGAGCCAGACACCGGCGAAGGTCGTAAAGAACTTGCCGAGCGTGCAAAAAAAGCACAAGCGTTGGGTGAGCTTGCTAATCACAAATATCACAACCTAGAGATTTCGTCTGGCGTTTTACAAGTCGCTATTGTATTGGCCTCGTCTGCGATCATCACCAACGTCATGATGCTGGCATGGTTAGCGGGCGGCTTAGGGATTGTGGCCGTAGGTTTTGGAATTTTTGCGATGTTTGGAGCCGCAGCGCTGTTTTGATGCAACGTCGAGAGGCTCTCAAATTTGCCGGCGCAACGGCAGCCCTGTTAGGGTTGCCCAAATTCGCTGCTGCCAAACAAACGTGGTCAATTGAACCTTTTAGCTTAGGCGTGGCCAGCGGCTCGCCCACCAGCGACTCGATCGTGCTCTGGACGCGCCTAGGCACACCCGCCCTTGAAGCGGCTGGGCTTGCCACCAAGCCTGTGGCGGTCACTTGGCAGCTTGCCCACGACGCGCAGTTCAGTCGCATTGCGGCCAGCGGCGTGGTTCAAGCCACTGCCGCACTCGGGCACTCGGTGCACGCCGAGGTCGCCGGGCTAGAGCCCGGCCGCGCCTATTTCTATCGCTTCATTGCAGGGTCTGCTACCAGCACCACCGGGCATACGCGCACCTTTCCGGCACCGCAGGCCGACGTGAAACGCTTGCGCCTGGCCTATGCTTCTTGCCAGCAATGGGGCAATGGCTACTACAGCGCTTATCGGCACATGCTCGCCGAAAATCTCGATTTTGTGCTGTTTGTAGGCGACTATATTTACGAGTATCCTGCCTCACGCCCCGTTGAGGTGCGGCCCACCACGGGTGGCTGGATCACGACCCTAGAGGGCTACCGCAGTCGCTATGCACTCCACAAGTCAGATCCAGATCTGCAAGCGATTCACGCTGCCTATCCTTGGATCGTGACTTGGGATGATCACGAAGTTCAAAACGATTACGCAGCCACGCACGAAGGGCTATCAGGCACGCCGGTTGAAAACTTTATGGCGCGTCGACGTGCTGCGTACCAAGCGTTTTATGAAAACATGCCGGTCACGCGCGCGAGTTTTGCTCAGCTGCTCGCCGGGCAAGGCGATGAGGCGAGAGTATTTGGTCGCGTTTCGTTTGGGCGTTTGGCCACGCTGTACACGCTTGATAATCGGCAATATCGCGATCTACAGGCCTGCACCCCGAACCAACGACCAGGCTCAGGGCGCGTCGATCCAAACCAGTGCGAAAGCCTCAATCAACAACAACGCACGCTGCTCGGTCGCGACCAAGAGCGTTGGCTGACTCAACAGTTTTCTGCGGCACGTAGCCACTGGAACCTGCTTGGCCAGCAAACCTTGTTTGGACGGCGCAACTACAGCACGACCGGTGGGCAGTTACTCAGAAATGATGGCTGGGATGGTTACCCCGCAGCACGGCGCCGCCTGACAGACGCGATGCTTCAAACTCGCCTGCGTAACCCCGTACTTTTGGGTGGCGACATTCACGAAAATTGGGTGGGGCATGTTTTGTCGGATTACAACAATCCAGACTGCGAGGCAATTGGGGTCGAGTTTTGCGGTACCAGCATTACCTCGCTTTCAAGCTCGACACCTGCCCAACTTGCCAAGCAGCTTGAAACCAATCCGCACTTTATCTTTGCCAATGCGGCCTCGCGTGGCTATGGCGTGGTCGAACTCACCCCCACGCAGCTGACCACCACACTCACTGCAGTAAACGACGCACGCGATCCAAAGTCTGGCGCGTTTGTCTTGGCCAAATTTGCTGTTGAGGCAGGGCGCGCGGCAGTCAACTTGGCATGATAGGCCATTTGGCGTATTCCATAAGGTGCCAGTTTTTTGTAAGCTAAGAAAACCCTTAGGTTACAAAAAAATATGATGCAAACCTTATCCGCTGGTCACATTTACCTCGTCGACGATGACGCCTCGATCAGAAGCGCCTTAGCTGGCACGCTCGAGCGCCAGGGCTTTTCAGTGACGCCCTACCCAAGCGCCGCTGAATTTTTAAAACATGCCACGCCTGTATCGCCAGCGGTGATCGTGCTAGATATGCGCATGCCCGGCCAAAGCGGCGTTGAATTGCAAGCCGAATTAACGCGCCATGGCTGGAGCACACCCATCATTTTTATCAGTGGTGAAAGTTTGCCGGCTCAAATCGTGCAAGCGATGAAACAAGGGGCGGGCGATTTTTTGCTGAAGCCCTTTTCAATGCAAGATTTATTAACGGCCGTTGATCGCGCGCTTGAACAAGATCGTACTAAGCATACTTTTTTAATCAAAGCGCGCGCGGTCGAAAAACTCTATGTCACGCTCACCCGTCGCGAGCGCGAAGTGTTTGACGCGATCATCGCGGGCAAAACCAACAAACAAGTCGCCGACGCAGATGGCTCTGCTGCCGCCACCATTAAGTTGCATCGCGCGCGTGTACTTTCAAAAATGCAGGTTGATTCGGCTGCAGACTTAATCGCGTTGACGAGTGAAGTCGATATTTCGGCTCTCAAAAGCAAGCCGTAGCGCCTCAGGCGCGGGGTGAACTCACTCGATTATCAGAGTGCATCTTCAGAGACAAGCTAGCTTTTTTGTCAGGGCGCACACACAAAAAGCGAGTGAATTAACTTTCCAGAGCCCCCCCACTCACAAGCGGTAGGGTAAATTTTTAGTGCGCGGGCCGACCAACCTGCTGCGCTTCATTCGCGGTCGGCCTGCGCAGCTTTAACATCAAGCACCCACTCTCGCCAGAGCGCTACCATCAAGGCCATCAACACTGGGCCAATAAATAGCCCAACGATCCCCATGGTTTTGACGCCCCCGACTAAACCAAAAAAAGTTGGCAAAAACGGCAACTTGACTGGGCCGCCTACCAAGCGAGGCCGCAGCGTTTTATCAACGATAAATAATTCAATCGCGCCCCAGGCAAAGAGACCCGCGCCTGCGATGGGTGCGCCCGAGCCTACCAAATAGAGCGACACCAAGGTAAAGGACAACGGTGCACCACCCGGGATCATGGCCATGAAGGCTGTGATCACACCAAGCAATACGGCCGAGGGCACGCCAGCAACCCAGTAGGCCACCCCTAACACCACACCTTCGCCGATGGCGATTAGACCCATGCCCGTCACAGTGGAGCTAATCGTAGCCGGAATCACCCGCGAAAATCGTTGCCACCGCAAAGGCAACACGCGTTCGCCCAATACATCAAGTTGGCCCGCCATACGATGACCATCTTTATAGACAAACAACAACGTGATGAGCATGAACAACAGCGTCAACATGATGTGAAATGCGTTGCCTGTAGCCGATAAGACGACACGATAAATATTACCGATATGTTGACCGCTGATCGCCTCAACCAGAGTGCCGAGCGCATGCGGTTGACCTAAAAAATCAACCCAATAACGACCAAGCGTCTCACCAACGTAGGGCAAGGCCACAATCCAGTCGGGTGGGGCTACACCTTGGCGGTTTGCGCTTAACAGCCAAGCAAACAGGTGACGGGCCTCGTTGACCGAGTAATACAAGGCCATCGACAGCGGCACCACCAGCACGAGTACGATAAAAACCAACGCTGCGCTTGCCGCCAAAGTGGTTCGACCACCACACACCTTGACCCATTTTGAATAAAGCGGCCAGCTGGCAAACCCAATGATCAGGGCCGCCAGCACGGGCACGACAAACCCGCTAAAAAAATACACCCCAGCAGCTAAAAGCAAAACCAGCAGCAGGCGTGCAACAACATGCACGGGCAAGACCGGCTGCATTAATTCAACACTCGAATTGGACTACCTGAAGCCCAGGCTTGGATATCCGCCACAACATTCGCGTAAAACACCGCAAAGTTTTCGGGTGTGACGTAGCCCAAATGTGGCGTGAGCAAAGTACGAGGAGTCGTGCGCCAGGCGTCAGTAGCTGACAAAGGCTCGGCGTCATAGACATCAAGCCCCGCGCCCGCAATCTTGCCCTCGGTCAACAACTTTTGCAGTGCGGGCTGATCGATTAAGCCGGCGCGTGAGGTGTTGATTAAATAGGCTGTCGATTTCATGGTTTGCAGACTGGCTGCATCAACAATACCGCGCGAACGATCGCTTAACACCATGTGCACACTAATTGCATCTGACGTTGCAAAAAGCTCTTGTTTAGACACAAGCTTGACACCAGCCTTCGCTGCGCGCTCTTCGGTGAGGTTTGGGCTCCAGGCCACGACCTCCATCCCAAACGCCAAACCGACCCGTCCGACGCACTGCCCTAAATGCCCTGCGCCAACCAAACCTAAGCGCTTCGCTTCAAGCGTTGGAGGCATCGTGGTTTGCCACAAGCCTTGCTGCATATTGGCCGCTTCTTTGGGGATTTGCTTAAACAAGGCGAGCAACAACGACCAGGCAAGCTCGGCTGTGGCACCCGTACTTTTTGGATCGCCCGGTGCGCCGCAAACATCGATACCTTGCTCTCGGCAAGCAACCATATCGACCGAGCTGTTACGCATGCCTGTTGTGACTAGTAAACGCAACTTTGGCAACGCCTTGATGACTGATGCCGGAAACGCTGAACGTTCGCGCATCGCGACAATCACCTCGAATGACGCTAAGGTCTTGACCAGCTCGGCAGGCTGTATATATTCAGAAAAAAAGCTGACCTCCGCATTGAGACTGTCCCACTTCGCCATGTTGGGGGCAACCTTCAAATAATCGTCTAGTACGGCAATGCGCATCGAATGCTCCTAATTTTTTTGTAACAAAATATCTACGCAACGAACTGATAGTGACCTCGGGTGACATCGCCCGCTGCAGAATGGTTGGCTACTTCGCCTGTTGCAGGCGTTTTTCAATATCCTCTTTGGGGATTGCCCCCCCCACCCGCGAGCCATCGGCAAAAAATAACGCAGGCGTACCCCGTACCATTAGCTTTTGACCAAGCGCCACCATCTGATCAATCGGCACATCGCAGTCAAGCGTCGCGGGCGCTTTATTCTGAAGCATCCAGGCGTCCCACACCGCAGCGCGATCTGAAGCACACCATACGTTACGCACTTTTTGCGTTGAATCTGGGGACAAGATCGGATACGGGAAAGTAAAAATCGTGACGTTGTTAATGCTATCGATTGCTTTGCGTAGCTGTTTACAGTAGCCGCAATTTGGATCTTCAAAGATTGCTAGCTTGCGCGAACCATCCCCACGCACCTGTTTAAAAGATAACTCGAAAGGCAGTTGATCGAAGGGCATTTGTGCCAATGCGTCTTGACGCTCGCGGGTGATATCGCGGCGTGTCTTGGCGTCAATCAGTGTGCCATCTAAAACAAAATTCACTTTCTCATCGGTGTACACCAAATCCGTGCCAAGCTGTACCTCGTACAAACCATAGGGGGTCAGGCGCACGCCACTAATAGGCGGATTACCAAAACGCTCGGCAAAAAGCTTTTGCACCGCTTGTATTTTGGCCTCGGGGTTTGCATCGGCTGCCGGCGCTTTTTGTGCCCAAGCCACAGACGCAACGCCCAACAGACAGGTCACGGCAAGCCATTTGAAGTGCAATAATTTTTTCAAACGTACTACTCCTATTTGATATACGCGTTATACCTAGCGCGAGGCCTCTGCAATTAAGTACCGCTTGATCATCGGTAGTTTTTCAACTGCCGACATGCCAATGTTACGCAACCATGCTACCGGCGCGCTTTGCGCTTCAAATAAACGATGCAAGCCATCGGTCACGACTCGCATAGCCAGTACCGGCTCAGCGCGCGCCCGACGGTAACGCCTAAGCACCATCGCATCACCCGGGCTGCGAAACGCTTCACGTTCGACCAGCACGTTGACCAAGGCTTCAACATCACCCAGCCCCAAGTTTAATCCCTGCCCCGCGAGCGGGTGCAAGCGGTGCGCTGCATCACCCACCAAGGCAAGACGCTCACCAATCAGAGGCGACTGATTTAACGATAAAGGAAAAGCGTGCAGCGCGCCACGCAGCGTGAGTTCACCTAAGCGCCCAGCGGTCAGCGCCGCGAGGTGCACGCTTAGCTGCGCGGCTTGCTCTGCCACGGGCAACGCCAGCAACTGTTGCGCGAGCGACGCGTTGAGCGACCAGACCATCGACACTTGCGCACCGACCTGAGTAGAGGGCATCGGCAGCAAGGCCAGCACACCTTGTTCGTTAAACCACTGCAGGGCGGTACCTTGATGCGGCCGCGCACAGTTCAGATGCGCCACAATCGCTGTGATGCCATAAGGTTTAACGTCAACCGATACGCCCGCCGCAGCGCGTAAAGGCGATTGCGCGCCATCGGCTGCAATAAAGAGTTCGGCCTGCAAGACAGTGCCTTGATCAGTTGTGATGCTAGGCAAGTGGTGCGCCAGAGATTCACGCGCGGCTTGAGCAAACTGCGCGCGGCCAGCCTGACCCGCCGTTACAGCCAACACGTTGGGCGCAGCATGATCGGTATCACCCGCTTTGCGATACGTCGCAAATTTTTCTTCGATCCAGTTCAAACCAAAAATCTGCACCGCTTGGGTCAGCGCGCGTTCGATCTCGCCTGACTCGACAATCCAGGCCAACTGAGGGATCGCCGCCTGCCAGGCATTTAAATTCACCAGGCCCGCGCCATCGCCGTGAATCTCCATGGCCTGCACAGCGGTTAAGCGCTGCGCATCGAGCATATTCCACACCCCGAGCGACGCTAAAAACCGTTGGCTTGCCGGTGAAATTGCATAGACGCGCGGATGAAAAATTTCTGGTGTTACGGGCGTAAACGTTTGGCGCGGGCCCAACAAGGTGACCTGTTGTCCGCGTCGCGCCAGCGCTAAGGCCGTGGCTAAACCCACGATGCCCGTACCGCACACAACAATTGGCGTCTTCATGGGTGGCTCGTGGGTCACTCAGCGCGCGCTTGGTGCGCCGGCCTGTTTAGGCCAAAGCACCCACATTTGTCCGGCCTGTTTCATGCGGCCGGCCTGAGCACCCGCAGCCTCGCCAAACCCCCAATAAAAGTCGGCGCGCGCAGCCCCCTTAATTGCAGTGCCCGTGTCTTGCGCAAACACCAAACGATTCAGGGGCTGCGTTGAAGCAGGCTGCGTTGTGGCCAAAAACACCGGTGTGCCTAAGGGCACAAAATTGGTATCTACAGCAATCGACCGCTGCGCCATCAAGGGGATGCCGTACGCGCCTTTAGGCCCAATTTCTGGATCGGTAATGAGCTCTTCTTTAAAAAACACCAAGGCTGGATTGGCATTGAGCATTTCGGGCACGCGCTTAGGATTGCGCTTCGCCCACTCGCGAATGCTTTGCATCGAGGTTTGCGACAGTTGCATCTCGCCTTTGTCGGCAAGCCACTTACCGATCGACACATACGGGTGACCATTGTGGTCGGCATAGGCTACGCGTATCGTTTGACCGGCACCGGCGCCATCGTTGAGCTGGACACGGCCCGAGCCTTGCACTTGTAAAAAGAAATTATCAACGGGGTCATTGACCCACACCACGACAGGTGGCTTACGCGCAGAGGCCTCTAGGCTTGCGCGGCTATCGTAAGGCACGATCCGATTGCCCTCTAGCTTGCCGCGTACGCGCTTACCAGCAAGTTCTGGATACACCCTGCCCAGATCGATCGTCAGCAAATCAGCGGGCACGGTATACAGCGGCCACTGGTAGACCCCACCTTGTTTACGTGAACCCACCACCAAGGGTTCGTAGTAGCCCGTCACAATGCTGCTGGCGGGTTTGCCCTCGGTACCGTCCAGTCGCCAGGGCGCCAGCCACGTTTGTAAAAACTTGCGTACCGCCTCGGGATTGTTGGCGGCGGGCGCACGCGCCGGGTCGGTGGCTGCAGCGCACACTGCTTGCCAGGCGCGCGGCGTGGCGCGGGTAGGCCCTGCTAAATTGATGGCAGTCGGGCGCATCAACCCCGCGCAATTACGCAAAAAGGTCGTCCAGACCCCGCGCAAATCGTCATTGTTCCAGCCGGGAAGGTCGCCCCAGCCAACCGCTGCAAATTTGCCGCTCAAGGCGCGTGCTGCACTGTCTGCGACGGGGGCCTGAGGTACCGCTGCAGGGGCCTCAACGCTTGGTACCGTGTCTGAATCGGGCACGCGCGGCGGGCTTGAACAAGCGGCCAACAAGGCCAACACACTCAACAGCAGGGCTCGAAAAAAAGTACGTGGCATCAAAAAGAACCTTGTCTTTAGCGTTTTGAGAGGAATTAAGGGTTTGAACGCTGGCGCAAACTGAGCTTCAATGCAGGGTGCGCGGCATCGCCAGCACAAACTCGGGGATCTCGACCTCAAAGGGCACGCCGTTTTCGCCTACGCAGTGATAGCTGCCGCGCATCGTGCCAACCGGCGTTTTAAGAGGACAGCCGCTGGTGTACTCAAAGGTTTCACCAGGCCCAAGCAGCGGCTGCTGACCCACCACACCCAAGCCGCGAACTTCTTGGGCAACTTGTTCACTATCGCTAATGACCCAGTGCCGGCTGATCACCTGCGCGGGCCGCTCACCGGTGTTGGTAATACGCACCGTATACGCAAAAACAAACTGTTGCTTGGCCGGATCTGACTGATCTGGCACAAAGCGCGGCTCGACCGCCACGGTTAACTCAAATGGTTTCACAATGAGATCCAAAGAAAACTGCAATAATGAGACTACCTTATTTTGGTGATCGACCATCATGCCAGAAATGACCGCTCTACCAAACGCACGTATCGCACCTAGTATTTTATCTGCTGACTTCGCCCGTTTGGGCGAAGAAGTCAAAAATGTTGTGGCGGCTGGCGCTGACTGGATCCATTTTGACGTCATGGATAATCACTATGTCCCCAATCTGACCATTGGTCCGATGGTGTGCGAAGCCATCCGCCCCCATATCAGCGTGCCGATCGACGTGCATCTGATGGTAGAGCCGGTCGACAGCCTGATCCCCTCTTTTGCCAAGGCGGGGGCCAATGTGATCACGTTTCACCCTGAGGCGTCTCGGCATGTCGATCGCAGCCTGGCTTTGATTCGCGATCAAGGCTGTCAGGCGGGCTTAGTCTTTAATCCCGCCACACCGCTGCACTGGCTAACCCATGTCATGGATAAGGTCGATATTATTTTATTGATGTCGGTCAACCCGGGCTACGGAGGGCAAAGTTTTATCCCAGGCACGTTGGATAAGTTACGTCAGGCGCGCGCACTCATCGATGCGCACGTACAGGCGGGCGGCCAACCGATTGCCCTTGAAGTCGACGGCGGCGTCAAAGTCGACAATATCGGTGCCATTCGCGCCGCGGGGGCTGATACCTTCGTGGCCGGCTCGGCGATTTTTGGTCAGCCCGATTACGCTGCGGTGATTAAAAAGATGCGCGAACAACTCAAACTTGCTGAAAAATAGCCAACATAATGTCTTCAACCTCTAGCTCTGCCCGCGCTTCTCTAGCCTTTGACGCTGTTTTAATTGATCTGGATGGCACCTTAATGGACACCATCCCCGACCTGGCCAATGCAGCTAACACCATGCGCCAAGAACTTGGGCTGTCCAGCCTGCCTCAGGCGCAAATTGCAACCTTTATTGGCAAAGGGGCAAAAAACCTTGTCATGCGCATGCTGACGGTCGATGCCGACCCAGCCTCGATCTCGCCCGAGCTCTTTGAGCGTGCGCGCGAGTCATATTTTCGTAATTTACACCGGGTCAATGGCGATCAATCGGTGATGTTTGATGGCGTGATATCAGGGCTTGAGTTAATGAAAAGTATGGGTTTGCGCTTGGCTGTGGTCACCAATAAGGCCACTGAATTTACCTTACCTCTACTTAAACGAACCGGCCTGGCGCCCTACTTTCATGCGGTGGTGTGCGGCGATACTTTGGCACAGGCCAAACCACATCCAGCCCCCATGCTGCACGCCTGTAGTTTGTTAAAAAGTGCCCCAGCACGTAGCGTTGCCGTGGGCGACTCAATCAACGACGCGCAGTCGGCACGCGCCGCGGGCTGTAGCGTTTTAGCCGTCCCTTATGGGTACAACGAAGGCCAAAGCGTGCAAACGCTTGATGTCGATGCTATAGTGGATTCAATTGAAGCGGCAGCACATTGGGTCGCCGCGCAATAAAAGCAGGTTCGACTGGGATTTTGGCTGTTTGAGCGACCGGTTGATGAACTCTGCTCAAACAGTAACGTAAAGTTAATACTGAACACTTGAAGATGAAATCACTGAACCCAATTCAACTCGTAACTGGCGCCTCATGGCGCTGGTGGCGTTTTTGCCTCGGGTAAGGTTTTGTCAGCAGTCAGTCTTTCGGCTTAAGCCACCAGACTAAACATACAAACCAAGCCCGTCCAAACATGGCCGGGCTTTTTTTTGCTTGACCGACCTATACGCCGCGTTGCACTTCGTACTTGAAACCGCCCAACGAAAATTGTCTGAACATGACCGAAATCGAATTTAAAGCCCTTGCGGCGCAAGGCTATAACCGGATCCCTCTGGTCGTCGAAACCTATGCTGATCTCGACACCCCCTTGGCGATTTATTTAAAACTCGCGCACAGCGGCCCTCAGGGCGGCAAAAACTCGTGCCTGCTCGAATCGGTGGTCGGCGGCGAGCGTTTTGGGCGCTATTCGTTTATTGGGCTGCCCGCGCGCAACGTCCTGCGCGCGCGCGGTACCACCACTGAAGTGTTGCGCGATGACAAGGTCATTGAAACCCATCAGGGCGATCCACTGACCTTTATTTCGCAATATCAAGCGCGCTTCAAGGTGGCCTTGCGCCCCGGTATGCCGCGTTTTGCAGGCGGTTTGGCGGGGTATTTTGGCTACGATACGGTGCGGCACATCGAGCCCAAACTCGGCCCCGCCACCAAGCCCTACCCGGCGGGGATGGGCGAAGGCCCTCCCGATATCTTGTTATTGCAAGTCGACGAATTAGTCATTGTTGACAACTTGGCTGGGCGCATTTATCTGATGGTGTATGCCGATCCGGCTACACCCGAGGCCTTTAATCGCGCCCAGCAACGCCTCAAAGATTTGCGGGTTCGGCTACGCAAGCCCATTGAAATCCCTTACAGCCATTCAAGTGTCGTGACCGCCGAAGAACGCCACTTTGCCAAAGCCGATTACCTGGCAGCGGTGTTGCGCGCAAAAGAATACATCGCGGCAGGCGATCTGATGCAGGTGCAAGTCGGGCAGGTGATTACCAAACCGTTCAGCGATTCACCACTCTCGCTCTATCGCGCGTTGCGCAGCCTGAACCCCTCGCCCTATATGTACTACTGGAACTTCGGCGACTTTCAAGTGGTGGGCGCTTCGCCCGAAATTCTGGTGCGTCAAGAGGCCTTGCCGCTCAAAGAAGACGCCCCCGCTGGGTCCGTACCCGAAACGACCATTACGATTCGTCCGTTGGCCGGTACGCGCAAGCGCGGCGCGACCCCCGAGCTTGATGCCGCGCTGGCCGCAGAATTACTGGCCGACCCAAAAGAGCGTGCCGAACATGTCATGCTGATTGATCTGGCGCGTAACGACGTGGGCCGGGTCGCCAAAATCGGTACCGTCAAGGTGACCGACACCATGGTGATCGAACGTTATTCGCATGTGATGCATCTGGTCTCAAACGTGGCAGGCACCCTTGAGGCGGGCATGAGTAATATGGATGTCTTACGCGCTTCGTTTCCGGCGGGTACTTTAACTGGCGCACCGAAAGTGCGTGCAATGCAAATGATCGACGAACTCGAACCGGTACGTCGTGGCATCTATGGCGGCGCTGCCGGCTACCTGAGTTACGGTGGCGAGATGGATGTCGCGATCGCTATTCGTACCGGCATCATCAAAGACGGCATGCTGTATGTGCAAGCGGCGGCCGGTATCGTGGCCGACTCTGACCCTGAACTCGAATGGCAAGAAACTGAGGCAAAAGCCCGCGCAGTGTTACGCGCGGCCGAACAAGTGCAAACTGGGCTTGATGACCCGTTTTAAGCGCGCCACCTTGACACGACCTGGATTCAAACCATGCTACTGATGATCGATAACTACGACTCGTTTACCTACAACCTTGTGCAATATTTTGGCGAGCTCGGCCAAGATGTGCGCGTCTATCGCAACGACCAGATCACGCTGAAAGAGATCGACGCGCTTGCGCCTGATCACATCTGCGTGTCGCCCGGGCCGTGCTCGCCCGCCGAGGCCGGCATCTCAATTGACGTGATCAAACACTATGCCGGAAAAAAACCAATTTTGGGCGTGTGCCTTGGGCATCAGGCGATTGGCGCGGCGTTTGGTGGCAAGATCGTGCGTGCTCAGCAAATCATGCACGGCAAAACCTCAGAGATCACACATACTAATAGCGATGTTTTTAAAGGCTTACCTTCACCCTACACCGTCATTCGTTATCATTCACTGGCGATTGAACGCGCCTCAATCCCCGAGTGTCTGGCGATCACAGCACAGACAGCCGATGGCGAGATCATGGGAGTACGGCATAAAACTCTACCGATTTATGGCGTACAGTTTCATCCAGAATCGATCTTAAGCGAGCATGGTCATGCGCTGTTGCGCAATTTTCTTGAGCTTGATGAGGTCAAGGTTTGAGCACCTCTGGCCTTGACCTCTTTTTGAACTGAAAGGTTTGCCTGATTACACGACGACTCGCCTCGCGCTCGCGCGACGAGACATCACGGAGCAATGAATGATTACCCCGAACGAAGCACTACATCGCTGTATCGAGCATCGTGAGATTTTTCATGACGAGATGCTGCACTTGATGCGCATGTTGATGCGCGGCGAAATGTCACCGACCATTGCCGCGGCGCTACTGATGGGCCTGCGCGTTAAAAAAGAGACGGTTGGCGAAATCACCGCTGCCGCGCAAGTGATGCGCGAGTTTGCAACGCCCGTGCATGTCGC
>JBIIWK010000193.1:0-6437 GCA_044338955.1 Burkholderiaceae bacterium | reverse complement strand
CCTAAGGTCGCGCTGCTGCGTCTAAAGGTGCCGTGCACCAGCCCCAATATTATTGAATCAAAATCCTTAAAACTCTATTTGAATAGTTTTAATCAAACACGCTTTGAAACGGTGCATCACGTGTTTAATCTCTTGCGAAAAGATCTTGCACGGGCAAGCGGCGCCGAGCTTGAGCTTGAACTTGTTGGGCCTGATCAATTCGCGAACGAAACAATCACCGAGTTTGCTGGTGTTGATTTAGATAAATTGGATGTCGAGATTGATTGCTATCAGCCTGATGCCGCAATCTTAAAGTTGAAAGACGAGGCGTTGACTGCTGCAGGTGCTGCGGAGGGCGTAGGCGCTTTCGACACAGTACAGGTGAGCGCCATAGCGCGATCGATAGAGCTGGCAGGCACTAACGCGGCAGGGAACGTCTTAGACGTTGTAGCTAAAAGTGGCCAATCAAATTCAGCGCGTATGAGTATCTCTGAAACCGTCTTTTCAAGATTGCTCAAATCCAACTGTCCAGTCACCGATCAGCCCGACTGGGCTTGTATCGAGATTCAATACACGGGCCCAGCGATCGATCATGCGAGCCTCTTGAAATATATCGTATCCTACAGAATGCACAATGGTTTTCATGAGCATTGTGTTGAAAAAATATTTATCGATATCCTCAAGCAGTGCGCGCCCACCACGCTCTCTGTGTATGCGCGCTACACCCGTCGTGGTGGATTAGACATTAATCCCTGGCGTGCCACCTTTGATGTCAAGCCGCCGGCGATAGGACGCAGTGCTCGCCAATAGGCTGTGTGATCGAGATCACTTGGGCTGTTTGTAGGCAATGCATTCGACGTCAACTTTGCAATCGACTGCCTTGACTTAGACGCGTAATCAAAAAAGTGTTTGCACCGCGCCAGTCACTTGATACGCCTCGTCGACCAGCAAGACTTGCCGCCATTTATCAAAAGTGAGGCAAGGATGCGAAATGTCAAATGCAAGCATGTCGCCGACTTCGATGTCGGCGCCGGTGGGGATGCTCATAAAAGCATGCTGATCCATCATGGCGGTAATCTTCCAGTCGTTGGGTGCAGGCTGTGGCACGAGGCTTGCGCCCGGGCGATAGTGCAACGAAGTGATCGGCATACCCGCGTCAAAGGCTGCGTCGCGCTTACCTAGGGCGACAATCGCGCGGTTTGGCTCAGGTACAGCTTGCACATAGGCCCACAATTGCAGCGCCGGCAATAAGCTGCGGCCCATGTCGCGTGCAACTGGGTTACTGGCTTGTATGCGTTTCTCAGCGTTTAGATATACACCGACGTCGTGGGTGAGGTAGCAGCCCGGCCTTAAAATCACTTGCAAAGTTTGGTTGTTAGAAAGGGTTTTATTGCCAAACTCTTCAGCGACAACGTCAAACCAGGCAGAGCCCGCGCCGCTGAGTATCACCCGCGGCTCTTTAAACTTATTTTGTAACGCTAGCGCCTGCGTTCGAGCAAGCACATGTTGCAAGAGGCTTCTAATCGCTGACTCTTCACTTAAAACACCTTCATAGAGTTCAACGCCGACCAGGCTTAACGCTTCTGGCCAGCGTGCGATGGCGTCAAGCACGCTCTGTTCTTGTGTGAGATCGCGTATCCCAGTGCGTCCACCACCCACCCCATATTCAAGCAATATTCTTAATGTTTGTTTGTGCTCAGAAAAGTACTTGCCAAGGGCGTCAGCGTTTGCTGCTGAATCAACAATGCAACAAAAATAGAAGTTTGGATCTGCCTGTTGCAAGCGGGCGATGATCGCCATATTGCCTTTGCCGATTAATTGGTTTGCCATGATGATGCGCGGTGCGCCGTGCGCCGCTGCCGCTTGGACTTGCGAAGCTGTTGCAAGGGTGATGCCCCAAGCACCATGCTCCAGCTGCATTTGAAATAGCTCGGGGCTCATGGTCGTTTTGCCGTGCGGTGCAAGCTCGACGCCGTAGCGCTCGATAAACTGTTTCATCCAAACCAGATTGTGTTCGATACGGCTCTGGCGCAACACGGCAACCGGCAAGCTGACGTCTTCGTTCAAAATGCTCCAGCCATGTGAGCCGCACCCTGCGAAGGTGCTGCCAGGCGTGACAGACCCCAAACCTTTGCCAAGTGTGTCGAGTTGTGTTTTTTGAATCAGATTTGTATGCATGGGTAAGTGTTACCTGAAGTATTCAGAGGGTAGGGTAGCCGTGAAGCCTTGTTGGCGCGCGTGACGCTATTCATCGGGGATGAGCCTTTTGCCTAAGCTTACAGAGGCATCGACTTTGTAGCCGAGTGCCTCA
The DNA here is from genome assembly GCA_044338955.1 of Burkholderiaceae bacterium. GTDB lineage: Bacteria > Pseudomonadota > Gammaproteobacteria > Burkholderiales > Burkholderiaceae_B > Zwartia. The sequence goes on along the minus strand of JBIIWK010000193.1, from coordinate 4,147 downwards.
TAAAAGCCCAAGGCTTGTGCGTTCGTTTCACGCACCTGCAAGTTCAATTTTGGGCATCCGACCGCTAACAAAAGTTCTTCACCGAACTGCATGAGATCTTTAGCGTAGCCGCGTCGCTGATGCTGGGGCGAAACCGCCAGGTAGTTGACCCAGCCTCTGTGTCCTTCGTAGCCAAACATGGCGCTCGCGACTATTTCATGATCGACTTCGCCCACGACAAACCACTCAGGGTTGACCGCTAGTTTGCGCTCAATGTCTAGGTGTGGATTATTCCATGACCGGATTAGTCCGCAGCACTGCCACAGATTGACGACTGACGCGGTATCGCTTGAGGCGAAAGGTCTGATATTCATGTGTTTGCCATCAATTTGGGGATTATATTTTGAGAGGTGTTAAGGATTGTTAACAGGCTTATTTAGTTTTTCGATTATTAACAAGAATATTATTCATTGGACTAATCATCTAAAAGCGCTCAGACTTATTCTAACGAACTAAAAAACTAAATGGGCTAACTCAACCAAGGAAAAATCATGCGCACAAAACCAACCAAAACCCTCATAGATATTGGTATTAGTGAAAAGGATCGTAAGGCGATTGCTCAAGGCTTGTCAGCGCTCTTGGCGGATAGCTATTCGCTATATTTAATGACGCATAACTTTCACTGGAATGTGAAAGGCCCGATGTTCAACACCCTTCACACCATGTTCATGGCGCAGTATACCGAGCAGTGGACGGCGCTTGATTTAATCGCAGAGCGAATTAGAGCGCTTGGCGAGCCAGCGCCAGGCACTTATAAAGAGTTCGCAAAGCTGACCTCGATCAAAGAGGTCGAGGGTGTACCGAAGGCGATGGACATGGTGAGACTGCTTGTGAAAGCGCAAGAAGCGACGGCCAAAACCGCAAGAAAGTTGTTTCCGTTAGTAGAAAAAGCAAACGATCAACCGACCGCCGATCTGCTCACGCAACGACAAGACATCCACGAGAAAACTGCGTGGATGCTCAGAAGTTTGTTGGAGGAGTAAGTCTCGCCCTGAGCGAGGAGACTTGCCGTGCAACCGGTCAGTCTCGTACTCAAGCGGTCGTTACTTTACATTTTTTTTACGGTCAGCAATTTCGTCGTGTATTTTCGCAAGCAGGCGCTTATCAGGTGAAGACCATTGGCCGCCTGAGTTATTCACCATGTAATTTAACGCTTCAGCAAATTGCTCAACCGATAAGTCGGCTTTGCCACCCCTGGGCGGCATTGCCCTGACGCCAACATAACCATGCGCGGTAATAATGACCTGCCCCTCGGCGATCAATGGTTTCCAAGCATTTTTATCGCCAAATTTTGGAGCGTTTGCGATACCCGAGTCGTGACAGGCAGCACAGACCGTTTTGTAGGTTTGTATGCCAATGACGTCTTTTTCATCCGCAAGGACAGGTTTAGAAAAAACCAAGGCAAGGATGAGATAGAGGCAGGATTGAATTTTCATGGTGACGACATCCTCAAACAACAATCAATATTGGGTAAGTGCGACCAAAGCGCCGGTGACTGCTAGGCAGAAGAGTACGCCCATACGGTGGCCAGCACAATGCCGACAATGACCGTGGGGTACCGGATGGCCTGCCCAGCACAAACGCAGGGGTCATTCGGGTTCAGATGGTGGATCTGCGTTGAATCGACCCGCGCCAAGGGCGTTGCACGTTGCCCTAGTTGGTTGGGCAACTATTCGCTAAGGGTTTGCCGTTCATACGATCCTTTATCCATTCAAGATACATGGGCGCAGAAACCCCAGGGGTTGTAAAGTGCGTTTGCTCGCCCGGCAACTGGATTCTTCCTACATTCGCCCCCATCGAGCACATCTGCTTCTGATAAAGCTCATGCATCACCGGCGGAACGACGGTGTCTTTTGTGCCCCAGTAAATCACGACTGGTGCCATAGGTTTAACGGGCGTTACGCTGCCCTCAACAAACGCCTTTAGCCATGCTAACGAGTTGCTGGCTTGGGGCTTCAACAGAGATTTGTAGTTATCTCCATAATTGTAGTTAAAGGTGTCCGCCAGCACGTGAACACATTTATTGTTTGATAATTGATCTACGACCTTTGCACCTTCATCAGTTAGCACATCGGTTAACTTAAGTTCTGGATAGGCTGCCTGAGTACCCCACAGACCCATCACAAAGTGACCAAACAAGAACACGTTCGAAACATTCGCTTGAGTAAACTCTTCCATGAGCTTGTCCGCGCTCGCTTGAGCGACCGGAGTCTTTGGAAGCACGGCCGCGAGATCCTCTGGCGCTAAGGCAACAAAGCCAAGATACTGCAGATTGTCTGCTGCTGTTCCTTGTTGGGACTGGTAGTGTAGTAAGCCTGCCGCTGCAATCGTTGCACCACCTCCCTGCGACCATCCGTAAACAATCGTCTTTTTACCCGTGCCCAATTCTTGCATTGAACTCACCGCTCTTGCTGAGTTAATGACGTCTCTGCCATTAGTTGCCGCAACAGCATACTGATGCTTACCCCCTCCACCAAGACCTTGGTAGTCTGTCGCGACAACGACATAGCCTTCGTTAATAAACTCTTGCCCATTCGGAATGCCAAAGTCGGTATAAGAGTTTCCATTCATTAGAAAATATTGATTGAGTGCACGAGTGGGGTCAGTCACCTGTGACGGACCACAATTTTGAGCGGAGCCTGTTGTGCCGTGGGCCCAAGCCAAGATTGGCCTACCTTCTTTTGGGGCTGGCCCAGTTGGGGCAATCACTAACGCTGTCGCAATCGTCTTGCGTTCACCAACATCGGACGAAATATAGGCAATTTTCCAAGCCTGAGCCCCTTTGAGTGAGGTTTGAATCTGCTCTTTTTTAATCACTTGCCCCAATTTTCCGGCGGGGGTCATTTTCATGACCGCATCATAAAACGGAGGGACAGGGGGCTCTGCGAAGGCGCTAGTACACACTAGTGAAAAGCACGCCAAGGCTAGGTTTTGAACAAGTGATTTCATGTCGTCATTCCACCGGATATAGTTCTCTAAATATTAACAAACACTAAGATATTTAGTCGCGAGCTCAAAAAAAGACTGCCGCCCGATCGCGGAGACTGCCTCAATCTTAGAGGTTGCTCTGATAGAGGACTGCCCTAATGTATTTTGATCACAGCGTTGCCTTGCACTTATAAAGTGTTGCACCACCAAAATTGAGTTGCGGTGGGGTGCCTCTAATGTAAATGAATGCCTGGGTTTCTTTAATGGATCCTTCAACAGCACAATTCATGAGACCAGAATACCCAGAAGTCGTTTTGTCGATTTTTTTTACGCGACATTGATAGCCCATGGGATTGCCGGCGGCTAAGTTTCCGTCAGGAAAAAATCCATAAAAAAGAGAGGCATTATTGGCTATTGCAGGATTGGCTTCACATCGCGTATTTTTTCCGTCATCACCACGGCCCCATTGGCTTTGAGGAGGGCCCCAAATACCAGTCATTTCTGCTGGAAGGGTTTGCGCAAAGGCCGCGCTCGACATGATTAAAAATATGAAGACCGGCGTAAGAGTTCGAACTTGATATAACCTCATAAAACTCCTGTAATTTAGATTGGCACACCGCATGTGCGGGCAAGACGCTAAAGTATTCAATTCGTGACGGGCGGTAAGCCTGTCCTTTTAAAAGGTACAAGGTCAGTTAGCAAGCCCCGGCACGTTGCGCGCCGAAGGTCGCTTGCTGCTCAGTAAACTTCGCGCCCGCACGAGACGAAAGTTGTTGGACTAGACCGCTGCACGAAAACCCCATCATCTGGAGGTATTGTTTTGCAGATTTCACGGCCTCTTGATTCCAGTCAACATTCAGGCTGTCCACTGCTTTGGTCGCGTCATTGATGTTAAAGCCGTTTCCAGCCTGAGACGAAAGCTGTTCGATCAAGCCATCACGCGAGAATGCGCTAATGCTGAGATATGACTGTGCGGCCCTGACCGCATTTTTTTGCGGCCCAGTCAAACTTTGAACCGCGTTGTTTGTGCTGGGATTAGTCGGTGCCGGAGCTGTGCTCTGCGCTGCGGGTGCAGATTGTGTGGTCGATGGAGTCGAAGTACCAGCCAGAGTTTCAAGTTCTTTAGCGCGTGCAGCTGTGGCCGACATGAAACAGTCATTGGCACTGACCAGCGCCATTG
>JBIIWK010000275.1:0-4286 GCA_044338955.1 Burkholderiaceae bacterium | reverse complement strand
AGTGATGAGTGCTACTTTTCCAGCGAGTCGTCCCATGATGATCCTATGAAAAATTAAATGCCCAAGTAGGCGCGTTGAACCTCTTGGCTGTTTGCCAGATCTTTTGCAAGCCCGTGCATTGAGATTTCACCGCGTTCAAGAATATAGGCATCGTGCGAAATCTCTAGCGCAATTTCGGCGTTTTGTTCAACCAATAAAATATCAACGCCAGCTTTCGCAATTGATTGAATGATCTCGGCGATCGTGTCGACAATTGCTGGCGCCAGACCAATGGTTGGCTCATCAAGCAGAAGCAACTTTGGCCCCGCCATGAGTGCTCGCGCAACCGCGACCATTTGCTGCTGCCCACCGCTCAGGCTGGCTGCGCGCACATTTAGTTTTTCTCTTAAGGCAGGAAAATATTCCAACGTCTGTTCAAAATCGCGGGCGATTGCCACTTTGTCTGAGCGCTGAAACGCACCCATCTGTAGGTTCTCTGTGACCGTCATGCTTTTAAAAAGACGTCGCCCCTCGGGCACTAATACCAGGCCCTGTTTGACCAAGACGTCAGTCTCTGTGTGACTAATGTTCTTCCCAAAAAGCTCGATGCCCGCGTTTTGCGATGGGAGTAAACCAGTCAGTGCTTTCATCGTTGTAGATTTGCCCGAGCCGTTCGAGCCAATAATCGTCGTAATTTTTCCACGAGCGACTGAAAAACTTATGCCTTTGACGGCAGGCACAATCCCGTAGTTCACAAAGAGATCAGCGACCTTGAGTGCGTATTCGGTTGTCATGCGCGTTTACCCAAGTACGCAGAAATTACCGCGGGATTTTGCTTGATTTCTGAAGGTGAGCCAGCAGCTAAGAAAACGCCATGATCAAGCACCACAATGCGATCGCAGATCTCCATGACGGCTTTCATATTGTGTTCAACCAACAAAATCGAAAGCTGAAATTCATCGCGAATTCGTCTGAAGATCGCAAGTGCACCACCTACCTCAGTCTGATTTAAACCTGTAAGAGGTTCATCTAAGCAGAGTAATTTTGGACGTGTCGCAAAAGCGATGGCGATACTGACCATGCGCTGTAAACCATGCGGTAAATTTCCAGCGATTTCTTGCAGATGATCAGAAAGGTTGAGTATCTCGGCGGTTTCGTGAACGCGACGGACGCGTTCGCTCTTTACATTAATCGTGCTGAAGGTCGCGATCAGAATATTGTCATAGACCGTCATATCCGTCAGTAGGCTGTCGTGTTGAAAGGTGCGCACTAGACCTTTATGACAGACTTGCGCAGTGTTCATTTTTGAAATGTTTTCGCCTAAAAACTCGATGCGGCCCTCAGATGCAGTGTAAAAACCACTCACGCAATTAAAGGTCGTGCTCTTGCCAGCGCCATTTGGTCCGATCAAACCAAGGATTTCGCCTTTTCGCACGTCAAAACTTAAATTTGAGACAGCGGTTAAGCCACCAAAACGACGAGTAAGTTTTTCGACTTTTAATAAGATCTCTGTTGTCATTTTTCGTCTCGCGCTCAGTGCTTAGCTGCGGCTTGAGGTTTCGGGGCAAGGCCTAAAAATTTTCTGATGATTCCGACCAAACCATCTGGCATCAGTAAGACAGCAATGACGATTGCCGCGCCGTAGAAAATATGTTCGAACGGACCAAAACCCATCGCTACTTGAGCGAGTAAGGTCAAGACAGAGGCGCCTAAAATAGGGCCCGCAATATGTGATTCTCCGCCAACTTTAATATAAGCCAGTGTGTATACCGCTAATAAAAAGCTGAAATCGTCGGGGCTAATGACGTTATTGGCATGCGCGAGCAGGGCGCCAGCGATACCTGCGACAAACGATGAGATCGCCAAACAAGTGACTTTTGTTAAATGAACATTGATCCCGACCGTCTGAACGATTGCATCATTATTACGAATGGCAACTAAGACTTTTCCAAAGTCGCTTTGCTCGATCTTGTAGAGAAAAATTAAACTTAACAGTACAACTCCAACGACAAACGTTGGGTAATAGTCAGTTAACAAAACGGGTGGGAACACTCCGAGCATGCCCGAGTTGCTGCCAATATAGTCAATCTGCGTGTAGACCATTCTTAGCACTTCGGTGAAGGCAAAACTGATCAACATAAAATAAGGTCCCTTAGTGCGTAGCGTGATATAGCCCACAATCAGACTAAGCAACGTGGCCGCCAGCGCTGCGCTGACTAAGGCGATAACAAACGGTAAACCGAGTTTTGTGGTGCAAACGCCGGCAACATAGGCACCAACGCCCGCGAACCCAGCGATCGCAAAATTTAATTCACCAATCAATTGAACGAAGCGAAAGCTCGCCGCAAGCAAGATATTGATGGCAACCCAAATGACTAAGCTTGCAGCAAAGCCGGTGCCCGCAAACAGACTGCCACCAAGAACGAGCAGGCTAAGAAGTGCGACATAAAGGATGGTTGAACCGCGCGCGTTACCCATTACCCATGATCCCTTTCGGACGCACCAGCAATACCAGCATGGTGATGACAAACATTGCCAGCGTCGCAAGCGAGGGGTCAAAATAATAGCCACCTACACTTTCGATCACAGCGATTAAGATGCTGCCAATGATCGAACCTGGGATGCTACCCAGGCCGCCGATCACAATGGCGATAAAGCCTTTGATGAGAAAGTCGCTTCCAACGTTCGCGCTTATGACGGTGACTGGCGCCAGTAGTGCACCCGCAATGGCGGCTAAAAAGGTTGCGATCAAAAAACCATAAAGAGCAGTTTTTCGGTAAGGGATACCTTGGAGCATCGCAGCCTCATGGTCTTCTGCGACCGCGCGCAAAGATTTGCCAAGTTTTGTTGCTGCAATGAGCCAACACATCGTGACCGCGACCAGCAAAGCGATTAGGGTGAGGACCAGTCTTTGGGTAGTGATAGCGCCTCCAAGAATGCGCAGATTACCCTCGATCAGGTCTGGCAGTTTAATGGGTACGCCACCAAAGAACTCTAAAAACAAACCTTGTATCAAGAGTGAAAGCCCGACTGACAAGACGAAGGAGCCCACCATGTCTCGTTGAAATTTTTTGAAAGCAAAATGATAAAGAAACCAGCCGCAAGCCATCGTCGCCAAAATAGAAACAGCACCAGCGATACCGTAAGCCACCACAAGCGGTACAGAGGGATTATCTAACCAAGGGACGAGGACGGCGATTAATAAAAGCACTAAACCAAAAAACTCGCCGTGCGCAAAGTTCACCACCTTCATGACACCAAAAATCAATGTCAGGCCAAGTGAAAATAGGATATAGGCCGCACTAATCTGCAGGCTATTTAAAAAGAGTTGCCCAAAAATCTCCAATGTCTTGCACCCTCAAGCGGTTAGTAGTCAGCAAAAATCAGAGACCGAACCCAGGGTTGGTCTCTGTCGGCCAAACGGCTTACGAGCTTTGAGCTCTTCGGGAATAATGCGGGTCAGTTCAACCATCTTGCCATCTTGAACTTGCGTAATCATGACCGGCACTTGCATTTGTTGTGGGCTGTCATAGACAGCTTTGCTACCAAAGACTGTTTTGCCGTACGAGGTTTCAAAGATCAAGGTGGGCAATACAGCGGCAATTTTCTTAGGATCTAAGCTGTTTGAAGCCTCCATTGCAGCCTTAAGCGCATAGACTGAGTCATAGCTTGAGACCTGCAGTGGGTTCAGTGGCTCTTTAAATTGCGCCAACATTCCTTGGTTCAAAATCTGTTGCACGGGCGTTGCGAGTGCGCTTGAGTAGTCGCCGGCATATCCCATGTAGGTGCCGTTGGCTGCCGCTCCACCAATTTGAGCAAGTTGAGTGGCACTCGTGCCAACCGGCAGCACTTTGACACCTTTCCAGCCGAGCACGCCAAGCTCTTTGAGGATGACTCCTGCATCGGCAGGTGGAGCCACGCCTAGGTCAATGATGTCAGGCTTTTGCTCAGTGAGTTTGGCCGCCACCGGTTGAAACTGCGTGGTGCCGCGTTCGTACCAATTAGAAGACAAAACCTTCACGCCGAGTGCTGCCCACGCTTTTTGTGCGACCAGTTCAACCTCTTTGCCTGAGGCATCGTTCGCATTCAAGATCGCGACTGTTTTTGCCTTGGGATTTTGCGCCAAGACATATTTGTAAAGTGGATCAAGAATTTCAAACGGTGTATTGGATTGAGTAAAAGTTAATGGAAACTGTGGACCTTTGACACTTTTACCCCAGGCCGAAATAAAAATCATCACGCCGCTTCGCTCAGAGAGCGACTGCAGCGCTGAAATCGGGGCAGTGCCGATACCGCCAACAATAAAT
>JBIIWK010000192.1:0-6495 GCA_044338955.1 Burkholderiaceae bacterium | reverse complement strand
GCTGATTTAGCGGGCTTGGCTTGCTGGCGTCTGGCGCGCATGGGGGTGACGCAGATCGAAAACAGTGACTTGTGTACGGTGAATGATCCGCAGCGGCAGTTTTTTTCCTATCGACGCGATCGCCAGACGGGACGGATGGCAACGCTTGTGTGGTTGGGCGGCATTTGACTGATTTTGATGGGCAGGTAAATCGTGCTTTTGGGGGTTGACAATCCTGATCTGGCAGCGCACGATGACACCGCCAACAAGATAAATAGGTCTGATTGTGAATTTTCCGTTTCCAGAGGGGTTGGCGCCACCGCCCGGGATTTCTAAAGAGGCGCTCGCATCTGTCCAGCACGACTTCATGCAGGCATGGCAACGCTTATCCCAAGAGGCGACCCAAGGGCATTTGCCCCCGATTAAAGACCGTCGGTTTGCCGCGCCGGCCTGGGCCTCGAGCCCGCCGCATCTCCTCATGGCCCATCTGTACTTGTTATCGGCAAGCGCCATGCAAAAGCTGGTCGATGTTTCCGACGCAGCGCCAGAACTCAAAGACCGCTTACATTTTTCAGTCATGCAGTGGGCCGACGCAATGTCGCCGGCTAATTTTTTAGCGACTAATCCTGATGCACAAGCCGCGCTGCTCGACTCGGGTGGAGAAACCCTCGTCGCGGGCGTCTCAAACCTGATCAGTGACATTCAAAAAGGTCGTATTTCACAAAGCGACGAAAGCAAGTTTGTCGTCGGTGAAAACGTTGCAACCTCTGCGGGATCGGTTGTTTTTCAAAATAAGTTTTTTCAACTTATACAGTACGCACCCTCAACACCAACGGTCTATCAGCGTCCGATATTGTTGGTACCGCCGTGTATCAATAAGTTTTATATTCTTGATCTGCAACCCGACAATTCGTTTGTGCGTGATGCTGTGGCACAAGGCTTTACGGTGTATTTAATGTCTTGGCGTAATCCGTTGGCAGACGATACCGATGGCATTGAACAGGCCACCTGGGACGATTACCTTCAAGAGGGCATCCTGACCGCGCTTCGCGTGACCCAAGAGATTTCTAGGCAAAGCAAAATCAATGCTTTGGGGTTTTGCGTGGGCGGCACCATGCTGGCTGCGGGCTTGGCCGTCGCCGCGGCCAAAGGCCAAAGTCCGGTGACGTCTTTGACCATGCTGACGTCAATGGTCGACTTCAAAGAAACGGGTCCGCTCGGCGTGTTTGTCGATGAGCAGCACGCTAGCCTGCGCGAGCAACAAATCGGCCAAGGCGGCTTGATGTCGGCGCGCGAGCTTGGCACCACGTTTTCGTTTCTGCGGCCGAATGAATTGGTCTGGAACTACGTCGTATCTAATTATTTAAAGGGCGAGTCGCCTGTTGCTTTCGATTTATTATTCTGGAACGGCGACAGCACTAATTTGCCTGGTCCATTTTTTACTTGGTATTTTCGCAATACCTATCTCGAAAATAAATTAAGCCAACCCAACGCGTTGATCAGTTGTGGCGTGCCGCTCGACTTGCGCCAGGTTAACGTGCCCACCTACCTGTACGGTTCGCGCGAAGATCACATCGTGCCTTGGCATTCGGCTTTTGCTTCAACGGCAATTTTTCCCGGCCCCAATCGTTTTGTGCTCGGGGCTTCTGGGCATATTGCGGGGGTGATTAACCCTCCCGCGAAAAACAAGCGCAATTACTGGGTGGGTGACAAACCCGTCAAGGGGCAAACCGCCGACACATGGTTCGCGCAAGCGACTGAGTATCCGGGCAGTTGGTGGCGCGACTGGGGCGAATGGCTGGCTACGCACAGCGGTAAGCGCGTCAAAGCCTCAAAAACATTAGGTAATCAAACATATCCCGTGCTTGAAGCGGCCCCGGGATCGTATGTCAAGGTTCGAGCAGTCTAGCGTTGGTCAATGCCGTGTCAAGATGGCAAAAGGAGATGAGGATGAGTGCAAAGCTAGCGTATGTGACCGGTGGGATGGGTGGTATCGGGACTGCTATTTGCCAGCGGTTGGCAAAAGAAGGCATGACGGTTGTGGCAGGGTGTGGCCCAAGCCGCGATTACGGACAATGGTTGGCTGAACAGTCTGCGCTGGGCTATCAATTTTATGCCTCGGTGGGTAATGTGTCAGACTGGACTTCCTGCGAAGCTGCATTTGAAGCGGTAGTCGCTGAGCATGGCCCGGTTGATATTCTGGTAAATAATGCTGGGATCACGCGCGATGGCGTGTTTCGCAAAATGTCTTCAGATGATTGGCGAGCCGTGATGGACACCAATTTAAACAGTTTATTTAATGTCACAAAGCAAGTGATCGAGGCCATGGTTGATCGCGGTTTTGGTCGCATCATCAACATCAGCTCGGTCAATGGCCAGAAAGGTCAGTTTGGGCAATCGAACTACGCTACGGCAAAAGCGGCGATCCACGGTTTTTCGATGTCGCTGGCACAAGAGGTCGCGAGCAAAGGGGTGACGGTCAATACGGTATCGCCTGGCTATATTGGTACCGATATGGTTCGCGCGATTCGCCCCGATGTTCTTGAAAAGATCGTGGCAACCATCCCGGTTAAGCGTCTTGGGCGCCCTGAAGAAATCGCCTCGATTGTGGCTTGGATTGCATCTGAAGAATCGGGGTTTTCAACCGGCGCTGATTTTTCGCTGAACGGCGGTTTACACATGGGTTGAGGTGAGGGGCTGTTGGCGTTGTCGACAGCTCGTAAATGGTTATTACACAGTTATTTAGGAGGCATGCATGACCGAAGCGGCAACAGACGCATCCGTACGTTTGATAAAAAAATATCCCAATCGTCGTCTTTACGATACGCAAACTAGCACTTACATCACGTTGGCAGACGTAAAGCAGTTAGTTCTTAAAAATGAACTCTTTAAGGTGGTAGACGCTAAGTCTGCCGAAGATCTTACGCGCAGTATTTTGCTGCAAATCATCCTCGAAGAAGAAAGCGGCGGTATGCCCATGTTTTCGTCGGTGATGTTGGCGCAAGTGATTCGATTTTATGGTCATTCGATGCAAGGAATGATGGGAACTTACCTTGAAAAGAACATCCAGACGTTTATGGAAGTACAAGATCGTCTGGCCGATCAATCAAAAGGTTTGTTTGGCAATACCCAATTGTCGCCCGAGGCTTGGACACAATTTATGAGTGGGCAAACCCCCAGCATGCAAAACATGATGAACTCGTATGTTGAGCAAAGCAAAGACTTGTTTGGACAGATGCAAGACAAGCTGCAAGAGCAGGCGCGTGCAATGTTTCCGGCCTTTCCGTTTGCTGCGGGTGGTACTGGCGAAAAACCAAAATCTTGAAAGATTTTTTCTTGAAACGCGCAGGCTCGACTGACAAGCCAGCTTGCATGTGACAGCTTTGCGTTGTGGTTGCTGGCGCCTCTCTTTAACCAGCATCGTTTGGGCACGTCATCACGCCACGCCCTCTTCTACACGAAGAGTGCGTGGTTTTTTAATGAGTCGGGGATTTGATTGTTACGCCGTCCGTTGTTACTGATCTTCGGCGATTCGTTTAGCAATATGATCGAGCGCCTCTTGCACCTGATCAATCAAGATCAAGCAAAGCTGACCCGGCTTAAGTTTGGCCAACGCGGTATCAATGGCAAGAAACTCACCGCGAATCTCTTGAATCTCTTTGGTGCGCGAAACGTTTTTCAAACCAAGTTGCAGTAACGCCAAGACTTCGCCATCTTCACGGCCGCGCTGACACTGATCTTGATACAAAATCGCTTCGTCAAAAATTTCACCCAAAATCTCAGTTTGGCGTGAGATGTCTTCGTCACGCCGATCACCGGCGCCACTAATGACGACCGTACGTTTGGTGGCAGGCATACTTTCAATCGCCTGCACAAGTGCCTGAACGGCATCTGGGTTATGGCCGTAGTCAGCGATGATCGTGCCGCCACGATAGTCAAAGACGTTAAAGCGTCCGGGGGCGGTTTGGGCGTCGTTGACGAAGGTGGCCAAGCCAGCTTCGATTGTTTTCCAACTCAGTCCCAAGGCCCAGGCTGCAGCGACAGAAGCCATGGCATTTTCGATCTGAAAGCTGATCGTGCCGTTACGCGTCAGGGGTATGGCACTTAGGGAAATTGAATGGTCTTGCCCCGCTTCGCTGCAAACAAGTTGTCCGTTTTCACAGAACACCACAGGTTTACCTTGCGCGCGATGCGTGTTCAAAACTGGGTGGTGACGATCAAGGCTAAAGAAGATGATTGTGCCAGGGCAGGCCTCTGCCATTTTTGCAACCATTGGATCGGTGGCGTTGAGTACCGCGGTACCGTGCGGCGCCACGTTTTGCACAATGACTCGCTTCACTAGAGCAAGCGAGTCGGCAGTCGTGATGAAGTTCATGCCAAGGTGGTCGCCCACACCGATGTTGGTGACGATCGCGACATCGCAGCGGTCAAAGGCCAGGCCTTCGCGCAAAATACCGCCTCGTGCCGTTTCAAACACCGCAGCATCTACGTCGGGGTGTAGCAGCACGTTGCGCGCACTGCGTGGCCCGCTGCAGTCGCCGGTGTCGATGCAGCGCTGTTCGATATACACGCCATCCGAGTTGGTCATGCCCACCCGTTTTCCACTCGTGCCCAGCAAGTGTGCGGTCAGACGCACGGTAGTGGTTTTGCCATTGGTGCCAGAGACCGCGACAATCGGTATGCGCGCGTTGTCGCCTGCGGCAAACATACTTGAAATAATCGCTTCGCCGACTGGCCGGGGTTTACCAAACGAGGGGCTCAAGTGCATGCGCAAGCCCGGTGCTGCGTTGATTTCTACAATGCCAGCGCGCTGTTCTTCCATCGGTTTCAAAATGGTTTCGGCGACAAGGTCTACGCCTGCGATATCTAGGCCGACCATTTGTGCTGCTGTGACCATCCGCGCCGCAAGTTCGGGATGGACGTCATCGGTGACATCGGTTGCGCTTCCGCCAGTGCTTAAGTTCGCATTGTTGCGCAGTAAAACGCGTTTGCCTTTTTCAGGGATCGCTTGAGCGTTGAGTCCTTGCGTGGCAAGTGTGGCCAAGGCAATTTCATCAAAACGAATTTTTGTTAACGCCGTGGCGTGGCCGTCGCCGCGCAAGGGATCCGCGTTGACCTGATCAACGAGTTGCGCCACCGTGTGTTGACCATCACCAATGACAGTCGGGGGGTCGCGTCGTGCGGCAGCGATCAGTTGATTGCCGATCACCAGCATCCGAAAATCGTGGCCGGGGATGTATTGCTCGACAATGACATCGCGGCTGATATCTGAGGCGACTCTGAACGCGGCGTTTAATTGCTCGCGCGTTTCGATATTGACGGCAACCCCTTTGCCCTGATTGCCGTCGCGCGGCTTCACGACAACCGGTAAGCCAATTTTATTGGCGATGTCCCAACCCTGATTTTCGTCTTCGACAACAAAGCCTCGTGGTACAGGCACGCCTGCCGCCTCAAGCAACATTTTGGTCAGGTCTTTGTCTTGCGCGATGGCTTCAGCGATGGCACTGGTGTTGCCGGTTTCTGCAGCTTGAATACGGAGTTGTTTACTGCCCCAACCAAACTGCACCAAGCTGCCCTCAGTGAGTCGACGATAAGGAATCCCGCGTGCGGTCGCAGCGTTGACGATAGACCCGGTGCTAGGTCCGAGTCGAACGTCTTCATCAAGTTCGCGCAATCGCGACAGCGCTTGTACGATGTCAATGGGTTGATCGTTAAGCGCGGCGATGCATAGCGCTTCGGCAAGCTCAAGGGCCAACCTGCCCACCGGCTCTTCGGTGAATTGAAAGACAATTTGAAACACCCCCGGCTCGGGCGTAGACATCGTTTGCCCAAACGCAACGGGGCAGCCCGCTGCGGCCTGTAAGCCTAAACTTACTGCTTCGAGCGCATGCGCCATCGTGATCGGGTCTTTATGGCCGAAGGGGCGCAAAGGCTTGACGTCCGGAAAGCGCGCGCGCAGTTGCGTCAAAAATCCTGGTATCTGATCTAAATCTGCTTCGCGAGCGGTGCATGTCACGACCGCTTCGATGGCGGTTAAGCGCGTCCATAAGTTTGGGCCGCGGAGGGCACGAATACGAGAGACTTCCATGACAATTTCCTGTGATTATTGAGGCACTGCGGTATTTGGATCAAAACTGAGTAAGCCAGCTTGAATTAAATCGGGTGTCAGGCCCAGTGCCCAGGCGGCGGCCGCTGCAGCCATCACGTTGTAAGTTTGGGTGGTATCGGTGGCGAGTTTGGTGATGCCAAGCGCCTCGAGTGAGCAAAGCACATGCTGCGTTGTGCCTTCAAGCAAGGCGAGCTTGCCCTCAATCAGTGACACGACTCGCCCGCCTTGTGCCAGATGCGCTTGGATCAGTGGGGTGTTGCTTGTTATGCCAAGCCAGGTAATTTGTCCATCGCAATGGCGTGCCAGCTCAATGATGTGAGGGTCATCCGCATTAAGCACCGCCATGCCTTTGGGCAGGATGACATCCATTTGCGTGCGATACACCTTTAAGCGTTCGGGGTGACTAT
>JBIIWK010000199.1:0-6278 GCA_044338955.1 Burkholderiaceae bacterium | reverse complement strand
TTTGCCAACCACGCAGGTAAAATATCAGGCGCATCGGTCTCAAGCACCAAGGCGCTTAACTCAAGCTCGGTCGCCAACCGTCTAATCTGCAACGCACGATCAAACGTCATGGCCCCACCAATGCCTAACGCAAAGCCCAGTTCAACAAACTGTTGCGCCTGTTGCACGCTGCCATTAAAGGCGTGTGCAAGCCCACCACGCACGCGATGGCGTCGCAGGTACTTCAATAAGGTATCTTGCGAGCGTCGCACATGCAACAGCACGGGCAAATCAAATTCGAGCGCGAGTTTTAACTGCGCTTCGTAAAAAAATTCTTGCTTAGTGCGTGGCTCGCCTGAAGAAATTTCAGGGATAAAAAAATCGAGTCCGATTTCACCCACAGCAATTAACTTTGGATCAGCACGGTGTTGCAGCAAGGCTTCTCGCAGTTGCTCTAAGGCCTCTGGTGCAGCGCGCTCAATATACATTGGGTGAATGCCAAGCGCGTAAAACCCTTGCGCAAATGAATGCGCCAGCACACGTACACGATCAAAGTTAGCCACTTCAACTGCTGGGATGACAATGGCTTGTACGCCCGCCGCCTGCGCGCGCGCAATCACCTGCGCGCGATCGTGGTCGAACTCTGCCGCGTCTAAATGGCAGTGCGTGTCAAACAGCATCGCGTCACGCGGCATCCACCAAGCGCCCTGCCTCCATGTAGAGGCGGCGATCGGCCAAGGCTGCCAGTTCTTGATCATGGGTCACAATCAAAAAGGCTGTTTTTGCTTCGGCGTTCACTTGCTTGAGCAAGCGAAACATTTGCTGTGCGGTGTGGCGATCAAGATTACCAGTGGGTTCATCGGCCAACACGCACGCAGGCTGTGCAACCAAGGCGCGTGCCAGGGCGACACGCTGGCGTTCACCGCCCGATAACTGCCCCGGAAAATGCTGCACCCTTGCCTGCAAGCCTACCAAATCAAGCATCTTTTGCGCCTGAACCCTAGCATGCTCGCGAGACTCGCGTCGCACGATCAAAGGCATGGCCACATTATCCAAGGCCGAAAACTCAGGTAACAAATGATGAAACTGATACACAAAGCCCAAGGCACGATTACGTAAGCGACTGCGTTGGGCTTCAGACAAGCCGTCAGTGGCCTGCCCTGACACAGTGATCGAACCCGAGCTTGGCAAATCCAACAAGCCCAAGGCATGCAACAACGTGCTTTTGCCAGAACCCGAGGCGCCCACCACCGCCACCATTTCACCGCGCGCGATCGCGATACTGACATCTACCAGCACATCGATGCGGTTTACACCGTCGTCATAGTGCTTAGATAAGTGCGACGCTTGCAAAGCAAAATCAGTCATGGCGTAAAACCTCGGCGGGTTGCAAACGCGAGGCTCGCCAGCTTGGATACAGCGTGGCCAGCAGCGACATGATCAAGGAGGTAATGCCAATACTCGTAATGTCAGACAGACGTGGATCAGACGGCAAGGTGCTAATGAAATAGATTTCGCGTGGCAAGAACTGAGCGCCCATCATGCGCTCGATGGCAGGCACAATGACATCAATATTGAGTGCAATCGCCGAGCCACCCACAACCCCTAACAGCGTGCCGATCACACCGATCAGTGCACCCTGCACTAAAAATATGCGGGCAATTTCGCCAGGCGTTGAACCAAAGCTGCGCAAAATCGCGATATCAGATTGCTTGTCTTTAACCGCCATTACAAGCGAGGACAGCAGGTTGAACGCCGCGACCGCCACAATCAAGGCCAAAATCAAAAACATCATGCGCTTTTCAGTTTGCACTGCGGCAAACCAAGTGCGGTTGTTGCGTGACCAGTCTGCGACAGCCACTGTGGTCGGTAAAAATGGCACTAACTCTTGTGCAATTTGAGGGGCGCGATACATATCATTGACGCGTAGCCGCACACCTGCCATGGCGCTGTCACGAAACAGCTTGGCTGCGTCGGTCACATCCACAAACGCCAGCGACGAGTCGTACTCGTAGTGACCCGAGCGAAAGGTACCCACCAAGGTGAACTGTCGCATACGGGGCGAGAAGCCTGCCGGGCTAATGTTGGCTGATGGCGCGAGCATCATGATGGTTTGTCCGATCCGCACGTTTAAAACATCGGCCAGGTCTTGCCCCAGCACGATCCCAAACTCACCCGCCTTTAAGTCGGTTAAGCGGCCACGCACCATTTGGCTACCCACTTGTGACACGTCTTTTTCAGCAACGGGGTCAATGCCGCGCACCTGCACGCCTCGTAACTCTTGGCCTCGCATCACCATGCCTTGAGCCGAAACAAAGGGTGCTCCCGCTAAAACAGCCGGTGATTTTTTGGCTGCTGCGATCAGCTCTGGCGCTTGGCTGACCGTGCGTTCAGCATCGGCGCCTGGGGCGTAGATTTCAATGTGTGGCAATACCGACAACATGCGATCGCGCACATCTTTTTGAAAACCGTTCATGACCGACAGCACCACGATCAGGGCAGCCACACCCAATGCGATGCCGGCCATTGAAGTCGCTGCGACAAACGAGACAAAGCGATCGCGTCGGCCTTTGCGACCGCGCAAGCTGCTGAGCCCCGCATAACGGGCGCCAATCCACAATTCGTAAGGTAGTTTGAACACAAGGACATTATTGCATCAAAGCTGTGACAGATCACGGTGGGTTCGTTCGGTCGCTAACCCTTGACTGACCACTGTGGATTCGGTCGGTCGCTAACCCTTGACTGACTGCTGTGGATTCGTTCGATCGCTAACCGTTCATCAGGCATGCTCTACCTCCAAGCCTCCCTGGTTTGTTCAACAGACCGCTCGGCATCCCACTACAATCCAAATATGCATCTTTTGATTCCTGGGGCACTGCCCCCCTCTAACGTCGCCAAAGATCTGCTTCCACAGGTTGAGCAACACTGCCCAGCGTTGGTCGAGCGTCTAAAAACGCTGGTCGCAACCGTGCAAGAGCTTGCGCCCGAGCACACAGGTTGCACGCCCTTTGAGGCGGTTAGACTGCAACAACTGGGCTATACGCCGCCTGCGGGCGCAAACCTAGGCACAGGCCTGGCGGCGCTGCGCGCCGGGGTCAAAAACCCCGCTGAGACAGTGTGGCTGGCCGAATTAAGTGCGATTTCGGTCGGGCGCGAAGGTGCAACCATTGCTCACCCAGCTTCGTTCGAGCTCACCACTGACGAGGCTGATGCCCTTTTTGATTCGGTATCGGGTCTGTGGGCCGACCGAGCGATTTCGGCCTTACCGCTCAATAATCGGCAGTGGCGGATCTGGCTTGACCCGAGTGCCAGCACAAGGTCGCTGACGCCCGCGGCGATGGCTGAGATGAGGCTAACAGACTGGTGGCCGCAAGAAGATAGCTTACGCGAGTGGCGCCGTCTGTTAAACGAGATACAGATGGTGTGGCACGAGCACCCAGTCAACCTCGCTCGGACAGAGCGCGGAGAATTGCCAATTAATAGCTTATGGCTGTTTGGTGGTGCGCAAGGGTGGAGCCCCACTCAGCCTGCGGTGCAGGCTGCTGCCGAGCCTCGAAACCGGATTCGAGCGCATCAAGACCCCTTGGCCTCGAGTCAGACTCAGGCGGAAGACCTCTCTTCAGGCCTCATTTACGAGGGCCTGCATACCCCATACCTGCAAGGAGACTGGGCCGCCTGGATCGCTGCGCTGCCCGCCCTGTCTGAACACCTCAGTACTCTCGAGCGCAATACAAGCTTGACTCTGACCGGCCAACAACGCTGCGTCATCTTGACGCCCGCACGTAAACGCTGGTGGCACGCATTAATTGCACCCCGCCCACAATCTTGGAATACCTGGTGGAATCTCCCAAACTAACCATCCGACGCGTTGATTTGACGACTACCCAACGGCTTGAGGCGTCTGGGGTGCACCCTTTGTTAGCCAGGCTTTGGGCATCGCGTGGCATCACCCAAACCAAAGACGTACAGCTTGAGTGGCCGGCCATGCTAGCCCCAACCACCCTCACCCACGCCGAGCATGCCGCCAAACTTTTAGCCGATGCGATCGCAGCCAATAAAAAGATGTTGATCGTGGCGGATTACGACTGCGACGGCGCGACCGCTTGCGCAGTCGGCCTGCGCGCCCTACGCGCCATGGGCGCTGACGTCGATTATTTAGTGCCTAATCGCTTTGAAACAGGCTACGGTCTGTCTCCTGCAGTGGTCGATTTAGCCCTGCTGCATCACGCCGGCAAGCCCGACTTGTTAATTACCGTTGACAACGGCATTGCCAGCGTTGAGGGCGTCGCCGAGGCCAACGCGCAGGGCATCGGCGTGATCGTCACCGATCATCATTTGCCAGGTCAAACCTTGCCCGACGCGCTTGCCATCGTCAACCCCAATCAAGTCGGCTGTGGCTTTCCGTCAAAAAATCTTGCGGGTGTGGGGGTGATTTTTTATCTGATGCTAGCCTTGCGAGCTGAACTGCGCGCCCGCGGCGTGTACCCCGAAAATGGTGGGCCGCGCTTAGACGGCTTGGCCGATCTCGTCGCATTAGGCACCGTGGCCGACGTTGTCAAACTCGATCCAAACAATCGCTTACTCGTCACACGCGGCCTCGACCGCATGCGGCGTGGCCTGATGCAGCCTGGCATTCGGGCTTTGTTTGCCGTTTCAGCGCGCAATCCACAAGCGGCCAGTGGCTTTGACTTAGGCTTTGCCTTGGGCCCGCGCATCAATGCAGCGGGTCGCTTAGCCGATATGGGTTTAGGAATTCGTTGCCTGACCACCGATGACGATACCGAGGCGCTCGAACTCGCGCGCGAACTCGACACCATCAATCGCGAGCGCCGGCAAATCGAAGGCGTTATGAAAGAACAGGCCCTCGCGGCCACCGAGCAAATCCAAGCAGGCAAAGTTGGGGCATCGGTATGCGTGTTTCATCCCGATTGGCATCAGGGCGTGGTGGGCTTGGTGGCCTCACGACTCAAAGAAAAATTCTTTCGCCCAACACTTGCCTTTGCACCCGCCGGTGATGATGAACTGCGCGGCTCAGGCCGCTCGATCCCTGACGTGCATCTGCGCGACGTGCTTGATTTAGTCTCGAAAAGACACCCAGGCCTGATCCGCAAATTTGGTGGGCACGCCATGGCCGCGGGCTTAACGCTTGGGCGTGACGATTTTGAACAATTCTCACCCGCCTTTGAGCAAGCCGTGATTGAACTGACCGGGCGAAAGAGCTTTGAGCCCCTGATTGAAACCGATGGTTCGCTTGAACAAGGCTTTGCCAACGCCCAAGTCGCCGTGATGCTTGAACAAGAGGTCTGGGGTGCCGGCTTTGCTGCACCATTATTTTTAGACGAATTTATGGTGCGTAGCCAGAAATTGGTTGGCGAAAAACACCTAAAGCTCTCGCTTGAACGGGGCCACCAGCGCTTTGACGCCATTTGGTTTAACCGTGTCGACAGCCTGCCCGAATTTGTAAAAGTGGCCTATCGACTGGATCAAAACGTCTGGAATGGCCGAATTACGGTGCAATTGGTGATTGAGTACGCTGAGGCTGCCTGAGGCAGCATCGCGCAAGAACCGGCAACCGGTCCACCGTGCGCTTGGTCGCCGCAGTCAGCGGCGCGAGCGCCTGCCGTTCTCCGTTAAACTACTGGGTTAAATCCTTAGATCGTGGAATGTAAAGCAGATGGAAGCAGAACGTCAGAATCAAATATCTTCGCGGTTAACCGATTACGCGGCGCGCGAACGTGCGCTTCGGGGGTATCTTTGACTACGATGTCAAAGCTGAACGTCTGCACGTTGTTAACGCCGAACTAGAAGACCCAAACGTCTGGAACGACCCCAAACGCGCCCAAGAACTGGGCCGCGAAAAAAAGACCATTGAAGGTGTAGTCGGTACCCTCAGCAGTCTGGCCCAATCCATTACTGATTCGCTTGAACTATTTGAGCTCGCAGCCAGTGACAGCGATGATGACACGCTTGAATCAATTGAAGCCGATGCGGCGCAGTTTCAGGCCACGCTAGAGGGCATGGAGTTTCGCCGGATGTTCTCAAACCCGGCAGATCCACTGAACTGCTTTTTAGATATTCAAGCGGGCGCTGGCGGCACCGAAGCGCAAGACTGGGCCTCGATGCTCTTGCGTCAATATTTACGCTACGCTGAGCGCAAGGGCTTTAAAGCCGAACTTCTTGAAGAATCTGAAGGCGAAGTTGCCGGCATCAAATCGGCCACTATCAAAATTGAAGGCGAATACGCCTTTGGCTTTTTACGCACAGAAAGCGGCGTGCATCGCCTGGTGCGCAAAAGCCCG
>JBIIWK010000191.1:0-6592 GCA_044338955.1 Burkholderiaceae bacterium | reverse complement strand
CGCTTAGCAGACTATGCCGGCGAAGTTCTGTAAGCACGCGTCGCCCTCGGCCCCTTTACGAGGGCGTTCACCACAAAGGTGATTCGTCAACAAGGCTGAGGTGAGGTACTCTAAGTGTTCACCGCTGCCTTCGCAAATTGAAAGCAGCAGTTTTGAACAACATAATCATGACTCTTGGTTCGACACTTGCGACGCCCATCGTCCCTCTGGCGCTCACGCTCGGGGATGCGGCTGGCATTGGCCCTGAAATCGTTGTCAAACTTCACATGGCGGGTCTGCCAGCACCCTGTGTGGTGTACGGCGATGCTGGGGCTCTGCAGCGCGCCTGTAACACGCTCAACGCGCCTCTGCGCATTGTTGAGCTGGTTGATGTCAGTGCATTCAACACTTACGCTGACAAGGCAGGATGCCTGTTTGTACGCCCCACATCCCCCGCATTACCCGCCAACTTGCCGTTAGGGCGTATTGATGCGCGCGCGGGTCAGGCTGCCTACGATGCGCTCTGTTTAGCGATCGACGACGCGATGCTTGGCAAAGTCAGTGCAATCGTCACAGCGCCTCTGAATAAAGAGGCCATGCATGCGGCGGGGCTTGATTTTCCGGGGCATACCGAGATCCTTGCGCAACGCTCTGGAACACCGCACGTTGCCATGATGCTCGTGAATGATCAGCTGCGCGTCATCTTAGCCACGATCCACATCGCGTTGTCTGAGGTCTCACCCACACTGACGCAAGAGCTTGAGTTACGCACGATCGAACTCGCACAACAGGCTTGCCAGGCAATGGGCATTGCCTCACCGCGCATTGGTGTCGCGGGTTTAAATCCACACGCAGGCGAACGCGGTAAATTTGGCCGCGAAGATCTTGACATCATCGCACCCGCGATCGCGAAAGCGCAGGCCCAAGGGATTCAAGCCTCAGGCCCCTGGCCCGGCGACACGCTCTTTATGCGCGCACGCAATGGTGAGTTTGATATCTGTGTCGCGCAGTATCACGATCAAGGTCTGATCCCGATTAAGTATTTGGGCATTGATCAAGGGGTCAATATCACCGTGGGACTGCCCTTTGTACGAACCAGTGTCGACCATGGCACCGCTTTTGATATTGCAGGCAAGGGGGTGGCCGACCCCTCTTCGCTGCACCAAGCCTTCACGCTAGCCTTGAATATGTTGGCCAAGAAAAATAAGGGTTAACCCTTTCCTTGAGCTGTCTCAATAAAAATTTAGCCTATTCAAGTAGAAAACTGGTTTAAGTATCAAAGCTAAGTATATAATTTGCATAGTTTTTATACTCTGCAAGGCGCTTAGGATGTTTTTAAAGTTTAATTTATCCTGTAGAAAATCGTGGCTGCAATACCTGGTCAGCCTAAGTTTGGTCTTTGGCAGTTCACCACTGCTTGCACAAACCGCCGCGGCCTCTGCTGACAGCGCGGCCAAAAAACCAGCTGCCACCTCGCCCAGCGGTACAAAAGCCAAGAAAAAAGCTAGCAGTAAAAAAGCCACTAAAAAAGTCGTCGCCCCCTCGGGTACCCCCCAAGGCAGCCGCTCGGTCGCTGACGCAACGAACAAGCCCTCAACAAAGGCCAACTCAAGTGCCTTGAAATCGTCAAGCGTCAAGCCCTCAACGGCCACGCGTGCGCGCACGACAGCAGGCGTGGCCGCAGCAGGTGTAGTGGCTGCGGGTTCGATCAGCGCGGTGCGCTCGAACGTTGTGCTTGTGCAAGACCTCAGCAGCAACACCACCTTGTTTTCGCGCAATGACGACGTGGCGCGCCCCATCGCCTCGATCACAAAACTGATGACAGCGATTGTGATTGTCGATGCGAATCAATCGATGAGCGACATCATCGAGGTGACAAGCAGCGATGTGGATACCGTCAAGCACAGTCGCTCGCGTTTGCCAGTGGGCACCAAGCTTTCGCGTGGTGACATGATGCACCTGGCCTTAATGTCTTCAGAGAACCGTGCGGCCAATGCGCTGGGCCGACACTACCCTGGCGGCATGAGCGCTTTTGTCGCTGCAATGAATAGCAAAGCCAAACAACTTGGCATGACACAAAGCCGGTTTGTCGAACCCACCGGATTGTCTAGTGAAAACGTCGCGAGCCCACGCGACTTAGTCAAGCTTTTGCAGGCGTCCGCTTCGCGCCCGGCCATTCGGCACTACACCACAGATGAGCAACACGAAGTGCGTTCAAGTGGCCACCCCACGTTGTTTCGAAATACCAACATGCTAGTGATGAATCCAACGTGGGACATTAAGGTGTCTAAAACCGGCTACATCAATGAGGCAGGGCAATGCCTGGTGATGCTGGCGCGTATTAACAATCGCGACATGGCGATTATTTTGCTGAACGCAGATGGCAAAGGCACTCGGGTGGGTGACGCTGTCAAAATCAAGCAGTGGGTTCAGCAGACCCAAGTCGTGGTTGGTCTTGACAGCGCAAAGACTCAAACTGTGCCCGGGATTGATGCAGCAAAGACTCAAATCGTGGCCGGGATTGATGGTGCACAGACGCGAGAGGGCATGCTGCTTCAATAAGCCGCGCCACCGCCACTACCGCCTGCGAAATTCAAGAAGCGTGTACTTGAGCCCTGGAACGTTAATCTGACCGTTCCGATCGGGCCATTACGCTGCTTACCAATGATAATTTCAGCGGTGCCCTTATCGGGTGAATCAGGGTTATAGACTTCATCGCGATAGATAAACAAAATCAAGTCAGCATCTTGCTCGATCGCGCCCGATTCACGTAGATCACTCATAACAGGGCGTCGATTTGGTCGCTGCTCTAAGCTGCGATTCAACTGCGATAGCGCAATCACTGGGCATTCGAGCTCTTTGGCCAACGCTTTGAGCGAGCGGCTGATTTCTGAGATCTCGGTTGCCCGATTTTCACCCGCCGAGCTTGCGCCCATCAACTGCAAGTAGTCGATCACAATCAACCCAAGCTTGCCGCATTGACGTGATAGTCGACGCGCGCGGGCTCTGACCTCAACAGAGCTCAAAGCGGGTGTCTCGTCAATGTACATTTGAGCATCTTGCATGCGTTGCACCGCGTGCGTCACACGCGGCCAATCATCAGCTAACAACTTGCCTGTACGCATGCGGTGTTGGTCGAGCATGCCGACCGAACCCAGCATCCGCATCGCCAACTGTACGGCGCCCATCTCCATTGAAAACACCGCCACAGGCAGCCCCTGCTCGATCGCGACGTGTTCGGCAATATTCATGGCTAAAGACGTTTTGCCCATCGAGGGGCGACCGGCCACAATCACCAAATCACCGCCCTGCAGCCCTGAGGTCATTCTGTCGAGATCAGTGAAGCCCGTTGGCACACCCGTTACATCAGTGTTGCCTTCACGGTGATACAACTCGTCAATTTTATCGACCACCTCAGACAAGAGTGGCTGAATTTCACGAAACCCCGCCGTGGCTTTCGCCCCCTCTTGGGCGATCTTAAACACTTTGGACTCGGCTTCGTCAAGCAACTGACGCGCTTCTTTGCCTTGGGGATTAAACGCGGCTGCAGCGATTTCGTCAGCCACCGTCACCAGTTTGCGTAGCATTGAGCGCTCGCGCACAATTTCGGCATAGCGACGAATATTAGCGGCCGAGGGCGTGTTGTGCGCCAAGGCGTTGAGATAACTTAATCCCCCCACCTCTTCAGACTTGCCGACGCTGGCCAAAGACTCATTGACCGTTACCACGTCGGCTGGGCGCGACAAGTTGACCAAGCGCGCGATGTGATGCCAGATTAAGCGGTGATCAAAGCGATAAAAATCATCCTCATTGACCACGTCGGTTACGCGCTCCCAGGCACCATTGTCAAGCAAGAGCCCGCCAAGCACGGACTGCTCGGCCTCTACCGAGTGCGGGGGCACGCGCAAGTATTCGAGCTGTGGATCAGGAGAATTATTCATCGTGCAATGATACCCGTAAGGTGTTCGTCACATATAAAAAACCTTGAACATCACGACCTGGAATCACTGCCAGCAGCCAGCCCAGATATTTTTTGACTGATGCGAATTTTTTTTCAATAGCCGTCAACTGTGCGTGCACCATTGGATCGGGGTTAGCCTTTAGATACTCAGCGAGCAATTGATGGCAAAGCGCCTGACGCTCGGTAGGACTAAATTCGTGGCCACGCAACCCCGCCATTGAGGACACCAGCTGAAACACGTCATAGGCCTGTGCGAGCGGCAAGGACAGTGCCTCACCGATATTCTCTTCAAAGTCGATGCGCGTTGCGGTGCCATCCTCTTGCATCATGAGATTACGCAATTGCGCCCCACCATGCACGAAGCCAGCACGGTGAAAATGCGCGAGCTCTTGGGCTGCCGTGCGCATGAGCGTTGGGCGACCTTCTGGGGTTGCAATACGGATCAAATAGGGCATATCTTGGCCCACGTACTCTAAGACTAAAAGATCAGGCGCCTGATACCAGACGCTTGGCACGGCACTGCCAGCCGCTTTCAGGCGAACCAGCCGATGCGCCTCATCTTGCAGAGTATTTTTTAACAACCGCTGCGGCGAAGGCCGTTCGTTCATCAACAGCCAACAGAGCCAAGACAGTACCACCACTCTGACAACTTTTAGCGCAGCGGTCAAAGGTGAAAACCACTTGGCTCGGTGACGCTTCACCACGCAGGGAGACCCCGCAAACTCAACGAACGACACGCCAGCAGCGTCATCAGCGTGCAATAGGAGCCACGCGTCTAGCGCGAGCTTGAATTGCGCGTCGTCTGCATGTGTGCGGACCACCTGAGCGTCGTCTGCATGTGCGTTCACGAGAGTGTGTGTCACAATTTTTGAGAGTGTCTGATTGTGTTTGAATAAGTCTTTCTAAGTTGAAGCGCTCAGCAGGCCAGCGATTGAGCGCCTATTCAAACTTACCATTTACAAAAGCTAACTGACAACTTTTGGCGCGAAGTACCGCACGGTATATTCTTAAATACAAAAAGCCGACCTGAGCCGGCTTTTTGTGTAGCGCAAGCGGATAGAGACTTAGACTACGTCGCCAACCACAACAACCGAGATGCTGCTAACCACATCAGGATGAATCGCCACTTGAACCGGAAATTCGCCCACGGCTTTCAAAGGACCTTCTGGCAAACGGATTTGCGATTTTTCGATGCCAGCAAAACCGCCTGCCACCAACGCTGTTGAGATGTCCATATTTGTAACCGAACCAAACAGACGACCATCCACACCGGCTTTTTGGGTGATTTTTAATGAGAAGCTTTCGAGACGCTGACCCAAGGCTTGTGCCAAGGCCAGTTTTTCGGCTTGGATTTTTTCAAGTTCAGCACGGCGAGCTTCAAAATCTTTTAAAGCAGTTTCAGTCGCGCGACGGGCTTTTTTCTGGGGGATCAGAAAGTTGCGAGCGTAACCATCACGCACACGAACAACTTCACCGAGGTTACCAACGTTAACGACTTTTTCGAGCAGAATAATTTGCATGGTGTGCCCCTGGCTTAGTTATGGTTATCAGTAAAGGGCAACAGTGCCAAAAAGCGTGCGCGCTTGATTGCGGTATCAAGTTGGCGCTGGTAGATCGCCTTGGTACCGGTCAAACGTGCAGGAATAATTTTGCCGTTTTCTTGAATGAAATCGCGCAAAGTATCGAGATCTTTGTAATCAATTTGATCGACGTTTGCCGCGCTAAAGCGGCAAAATTTACGACGCTTAAAAAGCGGATTTTGTTGGGTGAACTTCTTTTTTTCTTTACGTTTACCGAAGAAAGCCATGATATGCCTCGCTTAAATCTGTTGAATTTGCTGCGCATGCAGCCTAAATTTTGGTGAATCTTTTCGAACCGGAGCTAAAAACCCCTGGACACGTACTGTGCAACCCAAACTTGTTGTGAGTGCCATCTGTGCTAAGTCTCCCATCGCAACAACTGCTAGCGTAAAAGCTAAGCGGCGTGGTTGACCTGCCTCAGTGACTTCGGACTCGTGTGAGAGAAGAAATTCAAGCACTGCAACCCCGGATGGCGTATACCTTAAGGGGGAAAGCTCAAATACCTGACCCTGCACTTCAAGCCGATTCACAACGTGCCTAGATTACTCAGCCTCGCCGGGCGTTGTTTCAGCCGAAGCTTTACGGGCTTCGTCGCGTTCAACTTGTTTCATCATGAGTGAAGGCTCGGCTTGAGCAGCTTTAGTCTTGATGACAAGGTGGCGCAACACAGCGTCGTTGTAGCGAAATGAGTGCTCGAGTTCGTCGAGTGTCGGTTGACCGCACTCGATGTTGAAACACACGTAGTGTGCTTTAACGAGTTTTTGAATAGGGTACGCGAGTTGACGACGGCCCCAATCTTCAGTGCGGTGGACCTTACCGCCTTGGGTAGTCACCAGCGCTTGGTAACGCTCGACCATTGCGGGGACTTGCTCGCTTTGATCTGGGTGAACAATAAATACAACTTCGTAGTGACGCATTTGAACTCCTGAGGATGTCCGAAGAGCCTGTAAAAAGCGCGCCTCGGGGGCAGCCCGCCACACCAAACACTGGCTGGTCGAGCAAGAAAGCCTTTGATTATCGTATGTTTACGCTATTAATGCAAGCTTCAATTTAAATTGTAGTGTCAACGAAG
>JBIIWK010000190.1:0-6596 GCA_044338955.1 Burkholderiaceae bacterium | reverse complement strand
GAGATCGTTCATCCGGGCACCTTTTAGTAAATAAGAATCACTCGCAACATCGATCAAGAAACTTCGACCAGAACCAATCGCGGCACCGAGCGAGAAACGAGCATTAGAACGCATCACAGCATCGATAAAAAACGAGCACGAGAACTCGTCACAGCACCGAGCAATAAACGAGCATTAGAACGCATCACAGCACCGAGCAAAGCACATCGTTCAGAGCCACTCAAAAGAGCCCTTGGGATTCTTTTGACGCGCACGACTACGAAAGTCTGAGTTTGGCTTGCTGGCGACACTGAGTCAAGTATTTAGTGACGACGACCTGCTACGATAAGCGCTCATTTTCTTAAGGTATTTGACCATGGCAAACTCTAAACCTGCAAAGCTCCACGAACGTCTGAAACAACCCGGGCTCGTAACCGCCCCCGGGGTCTACGATATGGTGTCCTTACGACTGGCAGACAGCTTTGGCTTTGATGCCTTGTACATGACCGGCTTTGGCGCAGTCGCCTCGCATCTGGGCTTACCCGATGCAGGTCTGGCCACCTATAGCGATATGGTCGGGCGGGTGGGCGCGATGGCAAAAATGGCGCGTACCCCTCTCATCGCCGACGGCGACACCGGCTATGGCGGTTTACTCAACGTGCGGCACACCGTGCAAGGCTATGAGCTTGCCGGCGCCTCGGCCATTCAACTCGAAGATCAAGAATTTCCTAAAAAATGCGGCCACACGCCAGGACGGCGGGTGATCCCGATGGCCGATATGGTCAAAAAAATTAAGGTCGCCGCAGAGGCTCGTCAGTCAAAAGACTTTTTAATTATTGCTCGTACTGATTCGCGCACCACGCTTGGCTTGGATGAGGCTTTGCGACGTGCCGAGGCCTATGCCAAAGCCGGAGCAGACATTTTGTTTGTTGAATCACCCGAAACAGAAGAAGAGATGCGCAAGATTGGTGCGTCATTTGATCTGCCATTGCTAGCGAATATGGTCGAAAAAGGCCGCACCCCCGTCTTGAGCAAGGCCGATCTTGAGGCACTTGGTTTTAAATTGGCAATATTTCCGGTTACAGCCCTGCTAGCAGGCGTGCAAGCCATGACCAAGGTCTACGAGCATTTTAAAAGTACAGGTTCATCGACTCACAACACCGTTGACTTGTACGACTTTACTGATCTGACCAAATTGATGGGCTTTGAAGAAGTTTGGGAGTTTGACAAGCGTCACGCTGATTAAGCGCAAGCAAAATTTAACCACACTGGCCGCACAACATCTCCCCTGCGAAATCCGTACAATTAGGTAAGGGTTCGGCAAGCGGTGTTGGTTTTGCTGTCGGGCTTAAGCAAAGTGTCGTTACAACGATACGCAAATCCATCACAAGCTCTTTTGCTCACAAAGCATTTTTTATTTTTAGGATACCGCTATGAAAACCACACGTCGCCAATTCATCATTTATTCAGCCGCCGGCCTCGCAAGCTTGCCGCTTGCCCAGCAAGCACAGGCGCAAGCACTGATTGGTGAAACTGAACCTCAAGCCGTTGCGTTGGGCTACAAAGCCTTAGCGACTGCTGTCGACAAGGCTAAATTTCCTAAGTACGCCGATGGCCAAATTTGCGCGAACTGCACACTGTATTCAGTGAAGTCACCCGAAGCGGGCGGCTGTGCCATCTTCCCGGGCAAGCTCGTTGCGGCTGCAGCCTGGTGTAACGCTTACGTTAAAAAAGCGTAACTTGCACTCAGTGACGTACCCATAAAAAACCGCTGCTCTGCAGCGGTTTTTTTACTTTACGCGTGTGAATCGACCCGAATAAACCTCTTCACCACAGCGCTCTATCAACGAGACTCGCTGCGCCTCATGTCAAGACGCGCAATACCATGATGCGCCGCGCGTCTTCTTATTGAGCAACCACTCGAGCGTCGGTGCCTGCACCTTCGATATAAACTTTTTGGCCAACATGAAAATTACCTGTCGGTTGCGTCACAGTGACCAACACGCCACTGCTGGTGCGCACAAAAATTTGTTGGCCGGCAATTGGTTTGTCATAATGTTTTTGAATTTCATTACCACCGACAGCTCCGCCCACGGCGCCAAGCACCATGGCCACCGCCTTGCCTGTACCCGAGCCGATCAACGCACCCACACCCAAACCGCCAAGCGCTCCAATCACAGCGCCAACACCGGTTTCGTGATTATTCGCAATTTGCGTTGCAGTGATTTGCTGGATCACGCCCGATCGAATTTCAAGCGGCGCGCTAGGCGTCGTGGGCGCACAAGCGGTCAAGCCTAGCGTGAAGAGAATAGTGACTGTGCCTGCGACGATTCTTTTAAACATAGGGGATCCCGAGTGAAAAATTTGATAAAAACCACAAAAGTTGCTGAATTGTACTTCCAAGTTATGATTCAATTTAGTAATTTAGCGATAGTGTCACTGGGATTTTCTGAATCCAAAGACCACGATTGCGATGTAATCGGCCCTTTATTTCTTCGCCTGAGACGGCGAAGCTTCTCGGATACGTATGATGAAAAAACAGATCGCACTGCTTTGCCTGACCGTCGCCAGCGCAACCGCCTCGGCACAACAAGCACCGGCGGCCACCACCACCACCGAAAAATTTGTCACGATGTGTGCCAATACTGCAGACGTGGCGGCGCAAAACTTTTGCCATGGCTTCGGCCAAGGTGTCTACGAAACCTATCTCGTGACGCGTCATCCTAAAAGTGCACCTGGCTTTATCTGCGCGCAAAATTCAACACTGACACGCCAAGACCATATCAATAACTTTATGAAATGGTCAGCTACGCAGCCTCAATTCAAGCAGGCCTCTGCCTCGGATACGATTTTGCGCTATTTGGGCGAAACGTTTCCTTGCAAACGCTAAAAACATTGAGCGCTTTGCGCTCGACGCCTGACTTTGTTACGTCTAAGGATTAATGATGAAAAAAATTCTATTAGCTTTACCCGTTTGTGCGGCACTTACCCTGGGCGGTTGCTCTAACATGAACAACACGCAACAACGCACACTCTCAGCCGGTGCAATCGGTGCTGCTGCAGGTGCGGGCATTGCGCTGATCGCCGATGGCAACCCAGTTTGGGGCGCTTTAGGTGGTGCTGCAATTGGCGCCATCGGCACCTATGTGTACGACAAACATGAGCAGCAAAAATCTAACTAAGTCAATTGACCTTAGGTTGGTTTTTCCAGCGTCGGTGCATCCACCACCACTGCTCGGGGTGTCTCACAATGGCTAACTCAAGCGCCTGATTAAAGGCGCGGGTATTGCGCTTGATTTCGGCACCCACATCATCATCTGCGATGGGGATCAGTGGGGGTAAAAACTGCAACACGTGCGTGCCATCCGGTTCACGCCACGAGGCGGCCGGCAGCACCGGCGCGCCAGTTGCCAAGGCGATCAAGGCCATGCTTTTGTAGGTGCCGGCGGCATAACCAAAAAACTCGACCTCTATTCCCTCGGGTCGCCTGGCATACTGGTCAAACGGAAACACGATGGCATCACCGCGCTCAAGTGTTTCAACGATCTCATCAAGAGAACCGCGGCGCCCCACCACACCAAAGCCCGCTTGACTAAAGCGGCGGGTCAGTAAATCACTGAGCCATTTAGGTTTAATCGGACGACGCAAAAAGTGAATACGACCCTTCACCTGCGGAAAATGCTCAATCCCGGCAACAGTCGAGACTTCAAAGTTACCAAAGTGCCCAGTCAAAATCAGCACACCTTTGCCGGCCTCGAAGGCCTTAATCATCTCGGGTACGCCCTCGACTTTGACGATATCTTTTTTTTGCTGCGCCGACAAAAATCTAAATTGCAATAATTCTTTAAGCAACTTGAGTAAGTGTCCGTAATGCGCTTGCGCGAGCAATTTGATTTGCTGCTGACTTACTTGTGCACCGTAGACGCGATTTAAGTTATCTAAAATGACTTGGCGTCGATAAGGCAACCAACGATAGGCAAACCGCCCTGCAGGACTTGGCTCAATGACTCTGGGCACGCGCAACGCCACTGCCGTCGCCGATAAGGGCGTATGCGTCAACGACAACTTGATCTCGGCCACCAAATGCAGACCCAACACAATTTGAGCCGCCTGACTGGCGACCACCTGCGGTGCGCCATATGCGTCACGGACCACCGAAAAATCCATGGCGGTAATCGTATTGAGCGCCGTTTCGCGCGGAAACAGTTTTAAGCAGGCTTCTTTTGCGGCAAAGCGCGCGGCAAGGCTGGCAAGCCGCCCTGCACCCTCACCGGCATCGATAAGTTCTTGCGCCGAAAATAGTTTTTCGAGGTCCTCGGGCAAGGCCTCGACCAAACGGGCAATGCGCGCGATTTCGACCGTATCGACTGCGCAGCCATCGGGCAACGCGTCAGGCTGAACCGTCGGCGCAACCACCCTATTGAATCGCGCGCAACAACAACGCGCCGTTGGTACCTGCAAACCCACGACACAACACCAACACCACATCACTGCGCGGCGCGCGCGTTTGCTTAGACACATTCAGCCCCTTGCAAGACTCGGCAAGATTTTCAAGCGTAGCGATCCCCGGTACCACCTTGCGACGACACGCTTCAAGACCGACCGCAACATCCAACAAGCCTGAGGCCGCAAACAGATGCCCGACTGACCATTTAAAACCCGTCACAGGCGGCATATCGTTGCCAAATACACGCAACAGCGCTGCTGTTTCTGAAGCATCTGACTCTTGCGTACCATTACCATGCGCCACAATCATGCCGACCTCTGCGGGGGTCAACTTCGCATCGGCCAAGGCTAATTCAATCGCACGGCTCAGCCCATCGCCATCGGCACGAATACAAAACAAGCCCTCACCTTCAGAGGCATCACCGCCCCCCAGGTATTCGCCCAACACAGTCGCACCGCGCGCAAGCGCCGAGGCTTCAGTTTCAAGCACCAGCGCGGCGGCACCTTCACCAAGCAGGCAGCCATCATGGCGTTGGTCAAAGGGCCGTAGAAGGTCTTTGCCAATCAGACCGACGCGATCAAGATACAGCAAGGTTTGCGGCTCAATCGGGGCATCATGACCAACGGCCACGACGCGTTCGGCATCGCCCTCACGCAGCGTCCAGGCACTTTCAATCACTGACAAAATCCCGCTTGTTGTGTGATTGGTAATGCAACCATTTGGCCCTTTAAGCTGATGGCGAATACTAATGTGACACAACACGTTATTGGGTAGCGACTTAAGCAACCACATGGGGTTGACCATATTCGATAATTCACGACCAAAGCCGTTCAAATCATTTTTAGTTTCGGCCATGAGCGGAAAAAAGTCGTAATTGACTTCGAAGGCGCCCCCGCCAGAGCCCACATAACAACCGGTTTGATCGGCGTAGTGCGCAGCGGCGCTTTCATCTAGCGCTTCGCGCCAGGCCGGCAAGCCTGCTTGCTCGATCGCCTGACCGCCCGCGTAAATACCAAACACGTCAGAACGACGCACGAGCTTGAGCAACTTGCGATCGCCCAGCAACTTGCCGCCGTTGTAATCAGGCACTTCGGCCGCGAAACGACCTTGAAAGGGTTCAGCATCAAAGCTTGTAATCGGCGCGAGGGCCGAGCGCCCAGCCAACAAGGCTTCAACGATGCTTCCTGGATCGGTGCCTGCTCCGCAGATTGCGCCATTTCCTGTAATTACGATGCGACCCATTACGCTCACCGTCCTGAGGCGACAAGCGCCGTCGTGTCTTCGGGATGCCGGAAGGCCAGGCAACTATTACTGCCCCCAAACCCTAAGGAATTTGAAATGGCCATCCCAATACGCTGCTCACGCGGCGTATCACGCACAATATTGACATCGCAGTCAGGGTCAACCTGCTGCAGATTAGCGTTAGGTGGCATCAAGCCATCACGAATCGCCAACGCGCAGAGCCCTGCCTCGACCGCGCCGGCAGCAGCAATCAGATGGCCCGTCACGCTTTTTGTTGAGCTCACACCGACGTCGTTAACCCTTGCGCCAAACACCGCCTTGACCGCGGCGCATTCGCTACGATCGTTCATGGGGGTAGACGTACCGTGCGCATTCAAATAATCAATATCCGCGATATCCGCGCCTGCGTCAGCAATCGCCCGACGCATCGATTGAATCGGCCCGTCGCCTGAGGGGTGAGAATCTGTAATGCGATACGACGACAGAGAGTTACCATCACCGGCAAGCTCGGCGTAAATCGTTGCGCCGCGCTGTACGGCTGAGTTCCATTCTTCAAGCACTAAAAAGCCAGCACCCTCACCCAACACAAAACCGTTTCGGGTCAGGTCAAACGGGCGACTCGCACGCTCGGGATGGTCGTTATCAGGCGACACCGCCGACAACAGACAAAAGCCAGACAAACCAACTGGCGAAATCATTGAGTCGAACCCGCCCGTCAACACCCGATCGGCTAAGCCACGCCGGATCAGTCGCATCGCCGTGCCGATGGCCTGACCACCCGAGGCGCAGGCGGTGTGCACGGTCGAGGCGTACCCTCGAATACCAAACCGGCGCAACAGCAACGCAACACCTGCAGTTGACAAGCTACGGCTAAAGGCCATCACGTCATTAGCAATCGGCTCACCGAGCAAGGCACTGGCGACAAACT
>JBIIWK010000189.1:0-6600 GCA_044338955.1 Burkholderiaceae bacterium | reverse complement strand
GAACTTAAAACCTTTATAGAGGCTGGCTACCCAGACCTGTACACGGATGTGTGGGCCGCGCTATATACCAAAGCTCAAACGCCCAAAGAGATTGTTGAAATTTTAAGAAAGGCCTCTGCCGAAGTGATTGCCGACCCCTCATTTCAAGAGGCGATGAAACCGACAGGTTCTGAGCCTTGGAATATGACAGTGGACAAAATGCAACCGGCGTTTAAAGCCGAAGCCAAGTCCTTTCAAGAAGCAATTGAAAAGTTCAATTTAAAACTAAACTGATTGTCTCAATCTCTTAAGTTTGATCCTTCAGAAAAAATATGAAACTGTCTGTTTACCTTGATCCTTCAACCGTAATGGTTGTGTGTCTGGCGCACCATGCCTGCCACCCGATCATTAAAGTGACTTAAATCAGCGGTACCCATGACAGCAGCCACTAAATCGATTTGCAAGTACATTGGGGGTGCGCTGTTTTGCTTCACGCTACTCGTGCAAGCGCAGCCCCTGCCAGGCTCAATTGCATTAGCCAAAACAGTGCCTATCGCAGATGTCCATCTGCATAACTACGAGGTCTCAGCAGGCTCATTCAAAGAGTTGATGGACCGAAACAACGTGCAATGGGCAGGTGCGGTAGGCTATCTCAATGACGACATGCGGGCTGTCTTAAAAGATCGTTATATCGCCGCCATTGGGCAACGTGAACTTGTTGATATCTTAAGACAAGGCCGAAGCTTCACCGATCCAGATCAGTGGATTTTCAAAAGTCTTTTCAAGAGCGCCGAAAGCGGCTTTAAAGATGGAAGCATCAAGGGCTTTGGCGAGCTACACACTGATAATTATTTCTCGTCACCGAGACCAGAATTTAGACGGCGTTTTAGGCTTGACAGTCCGATGATGCGACAAGCCTATGAACTGGCCAATCGCTACGGTGCATTTATACAAGTTCACGCCGGGATGAACGAAACCTTTAAAGAAGATTTATTGCGCTTGTCTAGTGAATTTCCACACGTCACAACGATCCTGTCGCACTGCCTGCCACAAGCGCGCCCCGATGATCTCAGACAGTTCTTTCAACAACGAAAAAATATTATGTGTGAGCTTTCAGCGGGCGGCCCAGTACATGCAAGTACAAGCACAGCCCTAGGCGACGGCAAAATCTACACACCCAATGGGCTCAAGCCACCCTGGAGAAATCTCATTGAAGAGTTTCCAAAACAAGTAATGCTGGGCTCGGATACCTGCTGCGGCCTAGAGAAGCGCTATGACGAGATTATCCAAGAACAGCGTGAACAGGTCTTAGCCTATTTGACGCCTGCCGCACTTGAACAAGTGGCTTATAAAAACGCAATACGACTTTTTAAGCTTGAAATGCCTCGCCGCGATTGATAAATCAGCATCCGTCTTAGCTGTGCAACAAGACAGCCGTCAGAGACGCAGCAAGACAGCAGTAAGACGAGCAGCAGAAATATCGTAAGATGCTTTGATGAGCAAAACCAATATTTCAGAGCACGACGGCATTCGAAACTTGCATTTTGGTACTCAGGTTATTCAAGGTGCGATGCGGCTTGATGATCCGCTTGCGCTTGAGTTTGAGTACATTCAGCAAATGATGCTCTGGACTTTATTCATTGAGCAACCCGTACATATTGTTCAATTAGGTTTAGGGGCCGGGGCGCTCACCAAGTTTTGCCACTATCACTACCCTGCCGCCCGTACAACAGCCATCGAGCTAGACCCTGCTGTCATCACGCAATGCCATACTCACTTTGCCTTGCCGTTAAACGATCAACGACTGTCAGTGTGCGCCATGGATGCTTGGGATTTTGTTAACGACCCGTCAAATCATTCTTCTTGCGACGTGCTGCAGGTCGACTTATATGATGCCCAAGCAATCGAGCCCACACTAAATTCACCCGAGTTTTACGCAGCCTGCGCCGACTGCTTAACCGACACTGGTATCATGACGGTCAATATTTTCTGTGATCGAGAAAATCACAGTCACAATCTAGAGGCGATTGAACAGTCGTTTAGCGCCGTCGCTTGGTTACCCGAGGTACACGATAGCAATATCGTTGCCATTGCATTTAAGCAAGCATCCTCGATCGATTTCGATCAACTGTACGCACGTGCCGTGCGCGTTGAGCAGCAACTAAAACTTCCAGCAAAATCATGGGTAGACGGCTTGATGCTTTGGATGCAAGGCTAGCGTAGCCTAATTACCACAGCAAAAATATGCCGTGGGGTTTAGGTTGCTTACAGCCTTCGTGATGGCCCTATTGTGTTTCAGCCCCTGAAAGCTTAATGATTTCAGCCCATTTAGGGACCTCTTGCGCGATCAGCTTCTTAAAATCATCAATGGTGTTTCCAGAAGGATTTGAACCTTGCGAGCGTAAGGTTTTCAAAACCTCAGGTTGCGCCAACACATACTGAATGGCCTGATTAAGTTTTGCAATAATCTCTGGCGGTGTACCACTGCGCGTCATGATGCTGTTCCACAGCGTAATGTCAAAACCTGGAAACGTCTCTGCTACGGTTGGCACATCGGGTAACGCAAACGAACGCGTAGGCGTCGTCACCGCTAGCGCCTTCAACTTTTTACCCTGAATAAAAGGCAAGACTTCAACGAGCGGTGCAAACACAGCATCTAGGCGTCCTCCCATCAAATCGACTAGCGCTGGCGCACCGCCTTTATAAGGTATGTGGCCCATTTCGATTTTGATCGAATTGGCAAATAAGGCACCCGCAAGATGCTGACTTGATCCGCTACCCGCCGATCCATAGTTCAACGGTGGCTTGGCTGCTTTGGCCGCGGCGATGAATTCGGCAAAGGTGTTGATTTTAGAATCTGCCCCAATGACCAGCACGTTTGGAATCATTGCAATACGCGAAATTGGCTCTAAATCTTTGCGCAGGTCATACGGAAGCGACTTGTACAGCGAGATATTGGCCACTAAGCTGCTAGGTGCCATCAACAGCGTATAGCCATCCGGAGCAGCCTGTGCCACCACATTGGCACCGATGTTGCCACCCGCACCTGCGCGATTTTCGACCACGACTTGTTGCCCCAGCCGCTTCGAAAGGTGCTCGGCAATTAGTCTAGCCGTAATGTCGGTGCTGCCACCCGGTGCGTACGGCACCACCAGCGCAATCGGTTTGTTTGGATAGGTTGAAATTTGTGCCGAGGCTGGTGCAATGATGAGCGCACTTAGCACTGCAAGCACATTAAATATAAATTTTTTTGACATGTTGTCTCTCCGTGACTAAGACGCTTGCTACGTTTTCAAAAATTTTTCTAGGATTGATTTTTTTTGAATATCACTCGACAGTGACTTATATTTATTGTCGAGTACATCGTGCTGCGAAGATCCGGTAGTACGATTTAGCGTAGCTCAGTTATATGCTGTTGTCTATGCAAAGTTTCAACTAAGAACATATCTTCAACCATTAATCTCAAAGCGCACGGCAAACTCAACCCAACTGGCTAAGCTTTGCTGTTCGTGCTTTGCGGGGACGAAGCGCCAGTGTTGCACTGCACGCAATGCGGCCTCATCAAAAAGTCGATAGCCACTACCTTTTGCCAACTCGATCTCGCGCGGGATTCCTGCATTGTCAACCCAGACTCGTAACCATACGACCCCTGACACACCTAGATCGCGCAAGGCCAATGGATAGGCTGGCTTTGGGCTGTGCGCATGGTCGGGGCGCGCAGCCTGTAGCAGCTTGACTGTGCCCTGACTGGCGGCATGACTTACTGAGGCTGAAGCTTGTGCTGTCGGTTGTGTTCTCTGTCGAGCTGAACGTACGACCATGTCGTGTTGCACATTTTTTTTTGTATCTGGCTGCGCGTCTTTTTTTACCACTGCCTTGGTGTCCTCCACTAAGTCCGTCGCGATCTCTACCTTGTCGTCTGACGGTGCCTTAATGAACTTCACGGCAGTTGGATGTGGTTCTGTATTTTCAGGTTGTTCAATGAACACCTCAAGGAAATGAGCGTTGTAAATCGTTAAGGTGGTCGGATTACCGGTACCTTTTTTATTCACGCTATCAGCACTAAAACTCAAAGAACCGTGACTATGCCAGTGGTATGCAACAATGCAGAGTAATAAAAACCCGTGCAATAGAGCTGACTGAAGCCATTGCCCTAACCTGACCAGACGGACGTTACGCAAGGCCCTCATGCTACCCCGCGTCGATTTGACAGCGGAGAGACCACTAGAGCGTGGTCGGCTGTGCGCAGGCACTCTAACGACAAGCCGTACAGTGATTCAAATAAAGGTACGGCTTGGCTTTTACTTGCGATGTCTGCATACAGTTGGCCCTCTTTAACAAGAAGCAAACGATCAAAGGCCCGTAATGCATGATTCACATCGTGTAGAACCGCGACGATTGCATGTTGCCGTTCAGTCGCGAAACGATCTAGCGCCTGCAAAATAATTTCTTGTAGGCCTAGATCAAGTGCTGAAAGTGGCTCATCCACAAGAATCAAACCGTCGCGGGTGTCCCATAGTTGAGCAAACACACGCGCCAAGTGAACACGCGCAGATTCTCCGCCCGAGAGCGTGTCACAACGGCGTGACAGCAGATGATCAGCACGCGCGAGGCGTGCAGCCTCAAAGACAATATCAGACACAAAGGGATCCGCCCTGCAGGCAACACGCCCAAGCGCGATGACTAATTTGACCTCTAAACCAAATGCGACTTGGCAACTTTGTGGCATCACCGCTCGATGGCGACTGAGTTCGGCGGCTGGCCAGCTGTGCTGCGCTCGCCCCTTGAAGAGGACTTCGCCCTGAATGGGGCTTGCGTCTAACGCCATTAAGCGCAGAAGTGTTGTTTTACCGGCTCCGCTTGGGCCTAAGATCGCTAATCGTTCGGCTGGTGATACGCACAGCTTGAAAGATTTAGGCGCTTGCGACTCTTTGCAAACTGAACCGAGGCTGAGACGAATATCATTAAGTTGCAATAGCGCTACTGAGGGCTTAGGGTGCATTTTTATATCGCTTAGCAAGCCTGACTGCGCGCTTGGCGCACCAGCAAGAAAAAGAATGGCCCACCCACGAGTGCTGTAAAAATCCCAACAGGGATCTCAGCAGGTACTGCAACCACGCGAGCAAGCGTGTCTGCCACGAGCAATAAAAGCCCCCCCAAAAGCATGGCCAAGGGCAGAACCTTCCGTTGATCGGGGCCTACCCACAGCCTCACCAAATGCGGAGCGATCAGGCCAACAAAACTGATCATCCCGCAGAAAGCGACTGCAAGACCAGCGAGCAAGGCTACCCATACAATGACCTGTTTTCGTAGGCTAGGTACGTCGACTCCTATTTGCCGAGCGGCAGCTTCGCCTAGGGCAAGTGCATTTAAGATTTGCATTGAGTGCCTCAGGCGACAATAGCCCGTACCAAGTAAGCCAGCAAACAACCCCACCCACAGCCACTGTGCGCCCGCGACTGAGCCTAGCGTCCAGAACGACAAACTTCTGAGTTGCTCATCATCCGCTAAATAAGTACACAGACCGATGACCGCCCCGGCCAATGCATTCATGGCGATACCAGTCAGCAACAAAGCGGCGATCGACCCTGGCGCCATCCAACGTGCCATTTGCTCGAGCGCGAAGCACACAGCGAGCGCCCCAGCAAAGGCGGCTAGCGGTAGCAACCAGGCACGTACTGGCGCGATGACTGTAAGCGGCATCTCGCTAAGTATGACGATTGTGAGTGCAGCCGCGCAGGCAGCGCCAGCGCTAACGCCAAGTAAGCCGGGTTCGGCAAGCGGATTACGAAATAAGCTCTGAGTCAGGGCGCCACTTAACCCAAGGCTT
The DNA here is from genome assembly GCA_044338955.1 of Burkholderiaceae bacterium. GTDB lineage: Bacteria > Pseudomonadota > Gammaproteobacteria > Burkholderiales > Burkholderiaceae_B > Zwartia. The sequence goes on along the minus strand of JBIIWK010000189.1, from coordinate 791 downwards.
GCGCCAACCAACACTGCCAGCAACAGACGGGGCAAGCGAAGGTTGAATAGCACGTGAGAGCCTGCGGAAAGCGTCTGAGCGGGCTCATCTTGTGCAGACCACTCGAACATTTTTGCTAGGGCAAGCCAATCATTCAAGTGCACGGGCATCGCACCCACCTGCACCGCCAAGCCAAGCATCAATAAGAGCGCAACGCCTAGCCACCAGGCAGGCGGTATGCGCTGCAGCTGACGAAGGTGGTTCATAGGGCTTGAAAGGCTTGATGAAGGGCCAACACCGCTTCGGGCATGCGTGGGCCAAAGCCCAGCAAGCGCAAAGCATCCATCGCGATCACGACCTGCGCGCGCCCCGCGGGTGTTTGATTAAGCCCTGGCAGCTTTAAGATCGCCTCAAGGCCCCCTGCGGCATGCAAGCCCTGCTCGGTCACCAAGACGCAATCAGGTTGTGCCGCAATCATCCCCTCAGGGGTTAAGGGTTTATACCCCTTGAAGCCTCGCGTTGCATTGGTTGCACCGGCGTACCGCAACATTGATTGAGCAGCAGTAGAGGACCCTGCCACCAAAACCTGGGCAGGCGAATGCGCCAACAAAAACAGGACGCGCACAGATCGCACGGCTGACGCCTTTGTTTGCGAAGCAATCTGCCTCTGCACCTGATCCCAAGTTGAATCAAGCTGCTCAAGAACGAGCTGTGCCGTTTCGGTTCGCTCGAGTACTCGGCCAACACCTAGTACCCGTTGCCGTAAGCCAACATATTGATGCTTGGCCGGCAGCAACGTAATGCGCGTTCCG
>JBIIWK010000188.1:0-6609 GCA_044338955.1 Burkholderiaceae bacterium | reverse complement strand
TCTGCGACGGGCACTTTCCATTCGTCGGCAGCAGCTTGCACCAACATCATGCGTGCAGCGGCGCCCCCCTTGCGAACATATTGTTCTGAGGTACGAATACCGCGGCTGCCGCCAGTCGAAAAATCACCCCAAATACGCTTACGTTTGAGACTCTCGCCAGGCGTTGGATACTCAACGGTGACTTTGCCCCAGGCGCACTCAAGCTCTTCAGCAACCATCTGTGCCAAACCGGTAATCGTGCCCTGGCCCATTTCTGAGCGCACGACACGCACAATGACTGTGTCGTCGGGCTTGATGACGACCCAAGCGCCGATCTCAGGGGTGGCACCTGCGGCAAGCGCCGAGCCCATAAAAGGGATTTGTAAACCAAGGACTAAGCCGCTACTGACGGCAGTTGTGCCAACAATAAACTGACGGCGTGAAGGATTCGGGACGCGTGCATTCATGAGTGACCCCTTAAGCTTTAGCAACTGAGTGAATCGCGGCGCGCACTTCTTGAAAGCTGCCGCAACGACAAATATTGGTGATCGCCGCATCGATATCGGCATCGGTAGGTTTAGGCGTTTTAGCCAGCAAATCGGTCGCCGCCATCAACATGCCTGACTGACAAAACCCACACTGCGGCACTTGATGCTCGATCCAAGCCTGTTGCAATTGCGTCATCTTGCCGTCTTTAGCCAGGCCTTCAATCGTTTGGATCTGCTTGCCAACGGCAACACTCACCGGCAAGACGCACGAGCGAATCGCAGCGCCGTCCATCATGATCGTACAGGCGCCACATTGCGCGATGCCGCAACCATATTTGGTGCCGGTTAGGCCTACTTGTTCACGAATCACCCACAGCAAAGGGGTATTTGGATCGACATCGACGCTGTGCGCTTTGCCATTAACAGTTAACTGAATCGCCATGGAGAGACTCCTGAAAATTGACTGAAAAAAATCGATTATATGTACGAGAAAAAGGACGACAACACGATCCTGTACCTACTCAATAAACGCGCTAAGGGACCGCATTAAAGAACCCGTTTGCACTCAACAAGCGAACCTGACGGGCGGGGCTCGTTTGCATTAAACAATTTCGAGTGAACAACTGCTCTCGCAGTACACACCATTTGCCTCAACTCTATCTCTAAAAAATGACAGAAAACGCCTCAGCCCTACAGGCCACAAGCCCTGACCTTAAACAAGCGTCAACCCGTACTTGCGCAACGGCAAGTCCCTTGCGGGTTTACCCGTAGCCGCAAAGATCGCATTCAACACTGCCGGGCCAACTACACAGATGGTGGGTTCGCCTACACCGCCCCAAAAATCATGGCTAGGCACCAACACGCACTCAACCTTTGGCGTGTCTTTGAGTTTTGCCAAAGGGTAAGAGTGATAGTTGGTTTCTTTGACCTGGCCGTTTTCAATGGTGATGTCTTCATTAAAAATTGCCGACAAGGCCATCACAACCGACCCTTCGATCTGGGCTTTCACCTGCGAGGGGTTCACAAAGTGCCCTGCGTTCAGGGCAAACACCATCCGGTGCACTTTGACCTGACCACTCGCAGACACCGACACCTCTGCGGTCGCCGCAGAGTAGCTGCCATAGCCCATGAATTGCGCGATGCCTCGATGCTGACCTGCCGGTAGCGCTTTACCCCAATCGCCTTTTTGTGCGACGGCATCTAAAACAGCCAGATGCTTGGGATGATTTTGCATTAAATCACGACGAAACGCCAAAGAATCACGGCCTGCCGCTCGCGCGCACTCTTCAATGAAGCACTCCATGTAAATACCATTTTGATTGGTATTGACACCGCGCCAGGGGCCCACTGGCACATGCGTGTTGCGCATCACATACTCAGTTAACAGCGACGGGAAGGTGTAGCCCAATTGCGCATCGCCCGGCTCTGCGTAAAACCCTTGCAACTGACGCACGTCTTTATTATTTTTAATGGCCGACGGGTTTAAATAGGCATTAATAGACTGACCCGACACCCTGACATGAAAGCCGGTCAAATTGCCCTTATCATCGAGGCCCGCCGACATTTTTGCCATCGAAATAGGCCGAAAGAAGTCATGCGTCATGTCTTCTTCTCGACTCCAGACCATCTTAATCGGCACATTTGGGTAGAGCTTGGCGATCGCAACAGCGTGATGCATAAAGTCTTGCGTACCGCCGCGCCGCCCAAGCCCTCCCCCCAAATCCATGGTCTTGATGTCACAATTGGCCAACGGCAGACCCGATGCTTCAGAGAGCGCCGCGATCGAGGCCTCGGCGTTTTGCGTGGGTACCCAAGCGTAGGCACGGTCACCGCTGATTTGCACCACGCAATTCATCGGCTCCATCGTGGCATGCGCCATAAACTGGCTGCTGTACACCGCTTCGACTTTTTTGGCTGACGCTTTAATGGCGGCAAGTGCGTCGCCTTCTTTACGTTGCCAGTAGTCGCCCTCAGCACTCAAACCCTCTTTTAAGCCCGCTGCGATTGTCGTACTGGAGACCTTCGCATTCGCACCCAAATCCCAATCAATCGGTAGATTGTCTAAAGCTGTTTTTGCGCGCCACCACGTGTCGGCCACCACAGCCACGGTTGAGTCATTCACCTTCACCGCGCCTTTGACACCACGCATGGCTTTGATTTTTGATTCGTCAAAACTGACTAACTTGCCACCAAACACCGGACAGCTTTTGACTGCCGCGCACAACATTCCGGGCAGACGTAGGTCGATACTGAAAACTTTGGCGCCGTTAACTTTGTCGGCGGTATCTAAGCGTGGCGCTGCAGTGCCAGCAATCTTCCAGTCTTGAGGTTTTTTCAAGACTATCGATTTTGATTCAGGGGGCGTCAGTTTGGCCGCTGCATCAGCGACTTTGCCGTAGCTCACTGAACGGTTTGTATTGGCGTGTGTGATCACCCCTTTGCTGACGGTTAACTCTGCAACGGGCACCTTGAATTGATCAGCGGCCGCCTGTAACAGCATCATCCGGGCGGCAGCGCCGCCACGACGCACGTAATCGTGCGAATCGCGAATGCCGCGGCTACCCCCTGTGGCCATCGCACCCCAAGCACGTTTACGCGCTAAATTTTGCCCTGCTGAAGGCGCTTCGTAGGTAACTTTATTCCAGTCGCAGTCAAGCTCTTCTGCTACCAGTTGCGCCAAGCCTGTCCGTGTACCCTGCCCCATCTCAGAGCGAACGATACGAATCACCACGGTATCGTCAGGTTTGATCACCACCCATAAGTTCACCTCATCGGCGGTCAGGGCAGGCGCAGTGGTTTGCGCTACGGCAGAGCGCGGGCTCGTCAAGCCAAGCGCCAGCCCCGTACCAACGGCGGCGGTTGCGATCAAAAACTGACGGCGAGCAGGCCGCAAGGGGGCGCGAGTCATACGACCGAGGTTGCGTGTCGCGCTCAGGGGCTTAATGATAGGGTTTGTCATATTCAGCCTTCTTATGCTTTCGCGACGCCAGCAGTGGCGTAATCATTTAAAACGTCGGCTAACTGTTTTTGACCTGCGGCCACGTGAATGCCATCACGGATCCGTTGATAGGTTCCGCAGCGACAAATATTCGTCATCGCAGCGTCGATATCCGCATCGGTGGGCTTGGATACGCGTTTGAGTAAGGCCACCGCAGCCATGACCTGACCCGACTGGCAATAGCCGCACTGGGGAATATCAAGCGCCACCCAGGCCTTTTGAATTGCATGACTTGCGTCTTGAGAGAGCCCCTCGATGGTAGTGATCGCTTGACCCACTGCACCGGACACTGGGATCGAGCACGAACGCACGAGTTCGCCGTTTAGTTGCACCGAACAGGCGCCACATTGGGCAACACCGCAGCCATATTTGGTGCCCGTCAATCCCAGCACTTCTCTTAACGCCCATAACAACGGCATATCTGGCTCAACATCGATCTTGTGAACCGTGCCGTTTACTTTGAGTTCCATGAAAAGTGCCTCAAGTCAGAAGAATTACTCATGAATATACCTGAGCGTGTCACCCAAGTCAGCAGCATTTTTCAGGTTTTTTGACGCCTCTGACAGAGCCTCATTCATACACCCTTTCAGCGATAGGGCTATTTGTTTTGACGGCATACCCTTGGCGTGCGTTCAGCCCCCAGGGCCACCCTCGGCGTCTCTGACACGGTAGCTTCACTCATTGTTTACAGATACCCTGCCTCAAAAGAGCTCAGTGCATATGCAGTCGTGCAAAACTCTCAAAGTCATGCGCCGGAATTGGGCGACTATACAAATACCCTTGGAACGCCAAGCAACCGATATCTTGTAAAAACTCTTGTTGCCGTAAGGTCTCAACGCCCTCTGCAATCACCTCTAGCCCCAAAGAATGCCCGAGTGTCACGATGGTGCGCGCGATGGCGGCGCCGTGCGCATCAGTCAGCATGTCGCGCACGAAAGATTGGTCAATTTTTAGCTGATCAAGCGATAAGCGCTTAAGATAGTTGAGCGACGAGTAGCCTGTACCAAAGTCATCCAGCGACACTGCAATACCGATATCTTTAAGCGCAGCAATCTTACGATTCACATCACCCAAATCATTGACCAACATGCTTTCAGTGAGCTCGAGTTTAAGACGCTCGGGGGGTGCACCACTGGCCTTTAGCGCGCTCAACACCGTCTCGGTAAAGTCTGGTTGCTGAAACTGCATGGGGCTAATGTTGACAGCCAGCTTAAGCTCACGCATATGGTCTACCTGAGCCCACCGCGACAATTCAATACAAGATTGCTCGAGCACCCAGCCACCAAGTTGCTTGATAAAACCAATTTTTTCAGCAAGCGGTACAAACAAACCAGGCGAAATATTGCCGTAGATGGGGTTGCTCCAGCGCAACAAAGCTTCGGCACCGCTGACCTTAAGGTTTGAATCAATCTGCGGTTGAAAGTGCAAGTTAAGCTGCTTGCCTTGAATCGCTTGTCGCAACTCATTGGCCATCAACAAACGCTCATCGAGACTTGCTTGCATCTGCGCATCAAAGAAACGATAAGTATCCTTGCCATGGGCCTTGGCCTGATACATCGCCAGATCTGCGTTTTGCAACAATACCTCTGCACTCGCCTGGCGATCTCCAATTAAAATCACGCCTGCGCTGGCAGAAGAATCGTGCGCCGTTCCTTGCAACTCAATCGGACTAGAAAGCAAACCTAGAACACGCTGCACCGCTGCAAGCGCTCTGGCACCAGACAACGCATGATCTGCGCCCAGATTTCTGAGCAACACCACAAACTCATCCCCGCCAATCCGAGCAACCGTTTCATCGGCGCGCACACAACTCAATAAGCGCTGACTGACCTCAATTAAAAATTGATCGCCTTGTTGATGACCAAAGGCATCATTCACATTTTTGAAGTTATCCAGATCCAAATAAATCAAAGCGCCATAGTTGTGCTCATCTAGACAAGATTGCAGCGCTTCGCTTAAGCGTTCAGTCAGTAAACGACGATTTGCCAAACCAGTCAGCGCATCCGTAAACGCCAACTGCTCAATTTTTTGTGCGGCTTGCTTTTGCATCGAAATATCACGCTGCACACCAACAAAATTTGTGCATACGGCTTGCTCGTTAAAGAGCGGCACCACGTCTAAGGCTATCCAGCTGGGTTGGTTAGAATTGGCATACGTCTGCAGCTCAATGCTCAGGGGCCTTTTCTTATCAAAGGCAGCCATTACCAGCGCAAGCTCTGGCGGAGCGAGCTGACCCGGCTTAAGCAACGGCGGTCGTTGACCAAGCAGCTGTTCACGCGCAACGCCTGACATTCTGGTCAAGGCGTCGTTGGCGAAAATCACCTTGGGTCCATTGTGCAGATCAACATCGGTGACCCACACCCCATCATTAACAAAGGTGACCGTCGCCTCAAGTAAACGCAATTGCTCGATGCGCTCACGTAATTCGCCATCGGTCTCGCGCAAAGTCCGCTCAGACAGCGCCTTGCTGGTGAGCGAATCAGCGATTTGCTGAACCTCGATATTATCGAAAGGTTTTTTAAGAATCAAAAACCGATCACTATTCTCGAGTTGTTCGCGGATCTCGCCCCACGAATAATCTGAAAATGCAGTACACAAAACGATGTGCAACTGCGGATCAAGTTGCCACATACGCTGCGTGGTTTCAATGCCATTCCAGCCGTTGGGCATCCGCATGTCGACGAACACCAAGGAATAAGGGTCGTTTTGCTCTAGCGCCTGTCGCACACGCTCAAGACCTTCTTGCCCACGTGTCGCGACATCGATGCGATATTCAATCTCATGAAATTTAACGGGCGGCTCGCGACCAAATAAACCAGCCGCCATGTCTTTGAGTTGAAGACTCTTGACAGAACGAACAGCCAACACTTTCAAAAAGTCTTCGCCAATCGCAACATTGTCATCCACGACTAAAATCCGTCTTGGCAGATTTTCTTGCAATCTAGGTAGATTTTCTTGCAACATCATGACACATCAACCTGTTCTGGTTGGACTGCGGTTCGATCAATCGGAAGGGTCAAACTAAAGGTCGAACCCAAATACATACCATCGCTATGCGCCGTCAGCGTACCGCCCATCTCGTGGGCTGCCACAGCACTTGCGTGCAAACCAAGGCCATGGCCATTGTCTTTGGTCGTAAACCCA
>JBIIWK010000187.1:0-6616 GCA_044338955.1 Burkholderiaceae bacterium | reverse complement strand
GATTTCGTCTAGCCAACCAGCGTAGCCTGGGGTAAAGATGGCGTGGGCAAAGGCGCGCTTTGAGCCTGCGATTGAGTTGATGGTGGCACGTGCCTGGTTTTTCATGTCGTTGGTTAAAAACCAATCGGTGACCTTTTCTGAGGGGGCACCGCTAATGCACGCCACCTTGGTATCGCTATCCAAAAATATTTCTTTCAAGTAATTCGCAAACTTAAGGTCTTCAAGCGTTTGAGGTTTGCCCACTAGGGCCGGGTTCCAACCCGCTTTTCCAACTGCCTCGCGACTACGCACAAAGCCTTCAAGGCTGGTGTCATCACGCAAAAAGTGCGTGTGCATATCCATGATGAACTGACCAGACAGCGACTGAGCACGCTCATTGGCCATCTCGGGCGTCGCGGCCTCGGCGCGCGATACGCCAAACACCGGTCCGTAGGTATCATTCATTGCCAAAAACGCGGCGGCCATCCCCGACGCGGATTTAAAAAACTTGCGGCGCGTGAGGCCCTGTTTTTTTGCAAGCTCAGCGCCAAGCGCTTTGACCCGTGCTTCATATTCTTTTTGCTTAGGTGTTTGAGCACCAGGCAAAAACTCATCACTTGAAACACACTGAACCGGAATCGGCGCCGGAAAAATCGATGACTCGGCGGGGATCAGGGCCGCAAGTTCGTCGGGGCTGAGGAGGCTCATGGTGGGGTCGGCTCAAGGAGGTTGGCGAGGCAAGTTCAAGCCCTTACTTTTGCACAAATTGAGAAAAAAATATAGGGCTAGGCATCACAATTAACGCATCGTTATTTTATTTTCATGCAATAATGCTTTCATGCAGCATGAAAATAGAGAGGCGCGACATGGATGCACTTCCAGTAGAGCAACAAATCGTTAAGTCAATTGGAACGAGCGGCCAGATCTCGCTCGGTAAGGAGTTCGCTGGGCGAAAGGTATTAGTCGAGAACCCAGAACCCGGCGTCTGGGTCATTCGAACGGTAACAATCATCCCAGACAACGAACGTTGGCTGCACCAGCCTTCAACCGCAAAAAAACTAGACAGCGCTTTGGCGTGGGCAAATCAGAATCTAGCTAAAGCATCAAACCCTGATCAACTCCCACTGCCTAAAGCCTATGCCCCAAAGCGTAAAACGCGTACTGCTTGATTTAAATAATCCGACCTTTCAAGAAAGCTGGTTCAACATTCAGGCAGATCAAGCCGAGCGAGTGCGTAGTGCGTTTAAGAAAATCACACAATTAACCTGGAACGAGCTCTACCGCGACGCGGGACTAAAGTGGGAACGCGTACAAAGTATTCAAGCGCCTCGTGGTATCGATTCTCTGTACACCTTTCGCATTACACAATCGGTGCGTGGTGTGGGTTTTCGAGAAAGCGGCTTTTTGCGGGTTTTACTTATTCAACCCGATCACGACGCAACCTACGGTAAAAAGTAGCGCCTAGCTACTCAGCCACTCACTCACCCCAGTCGCGGCGGCTTTGCCTGAGGCCATTGCGCCGTTGATGAGGTAGCCGCCTGTGGGGGCTTCCCAATCGAGCATTTCGCCAGCGCAAAAGACGCCGGGCAAATTTTTAATCATTAACTGTTGGGTTAAGCCTTCAAACTGCACGCCGCCTGCGGTGCTGATGGCCTCGTCGATTGGGCGGCACGCGGTTAAGACAATTGGTAGGGCTTTGAGGCCAGCGGCTAACTTCACAGAGTCTTTAAACGTTTCAGCCGATAAGCATTCGCGCAGTAACGCCGCTTTGACGCCATGCACACCTAAGCGTGAGCGTAGGTGTGAGGATAACGAGCGCGTACCACGTGGGTGCGACACTTCGGCCAAGACTTTTTCAGCGGTGTAATCGGGCAGTAGATCAACGTACAGCGTGACCGAGCCGTGGCGCAAGATTTCATCACGTAGGGCTGCTGACAGCGTATAGATGGCGCCGCCCTCGAGCCCATGCTCAGTCATTAAACATTCACCGCGCAAGTGTGCGGTCTGCGCAGCAGCCGCTTTAGTGCCTGCGGCTTTAGCGCTTTTAGGACGACCTTTGGTAGCCCTTGAAGGGGTAGTTTCCAGCCAAAACTCAACAGTCTTCAGCGGCTGACCTGCGCACTGATCAATAAAGTATTGCGACCATTTTGTTTCGAAGCCACCATTGCTCGGCAGCAACGGCGCGAGCTCGACGCCCTGTTGTTGCAACAACGGCCACCAAGCGCCGTCTGAACCCAAGCGCGCCCAACTGCCTCCGCCTAACGCAAGAATGGTCGCATCAGGGGTGACAGTCACTTCGCCTTTCGGCGACTCAAAGCGCAGGGTAGGTTTCGCGGCTACGTGCGCTTCGGAAACTTGTTTCTCAGACGGCCTAGACGCTGGCCGTGAAGCCTCAGAGCCGTGCTCCTCTGAACCTTGGTCAAGTTCAAACCCTAACCACCGATGACGCATCAAAAACTGAACATTTTGTTTGCGCAAACGATTGATCCAAGCCCGTAGCAACGGAGCCGCCTTCATTTCAGCCGGAAACACTCGGCCCGACGAACCCACAAAGGTGTCAATCCCTAAGCCCTGCACCCATTCACGCAGCGCGTTGGCATCCAGCGCAGAAAGCATCGCCGCAAACTCAGGCGCACGCGCACCATAGCGTGCGTTAAACCGCTCGGCAGGCTCAGAGTGAGTGATGTTTAGCCCACCGCGACCTGCCATCAAAAACTTGCGGCCCGCCGAAGGCTTAGCTTCAAACACTTGAACCGTATGACCGGCCCGTACAAGTATTTCGGCCGCCATCAGACCGGCCGGACCGGCGCCGATGACCGCTACATTAGGCATGCTTATTTTTTTGCTGCAGAAACGATGACTTCGACCAACAAGTCAGGCGCAGCCAGTTTGACTTCACCTGTTGCGCGGGTTGGTAACGCGTTTTTAGGCGCCCACTCAGCCCAGACACTGTTCATCCCTGCAAAATCTGCAGTGATATCTTTAAGCCAGATTTGTACGGTTAACAGATGATGTTTGTCTGAGCCTGCTGCGGCTAAATAGCCATCAATCTTACTAAACACATCGCGCGTTTGCGCCACGATGTCGCCCTTCACGCTTGCAGTGATGCCCGCAACATAAATCGTGTCGCCATGAATGACTACGCGGCTGAGGCGTTCGTTTGAATCTAAGCGAGTGATGTTAGCCATGAAAATGCTCCTGAGTAAAAGAGGGCGCACCTGTTTGAAAGCGCGCGATTGAAAAAGGGGTAATCGGTAACGCCGTTTGACCAGTCGTAATCAAGTCAGCGGTAATCTTGCCAACGATGGGGCCCAGCTGAAACCCATGTGCCGAGAACCCAAAGGCATGATACAGGTCTTGTTCAGTACTGCTTGGGCCAATCACCGGAATCCCGTCTGGCATCTGCGCTTCAATCCCGGCCCAGCCACGGCTAATGATGGCTTGTTTCATATGCGGAAATAAATCGCATACCGTGCGCGCACCTTGGGCAAGTTGTCTGAAATCAAGTTCGCTCCAGTCACGCTCACGATCGACAAAGGCCAAACGACCCCCACCAATCAGTACCGTACCGTTGGCCCGTTGTTTAAACGACAGCGGGCGCCCTGTGCCCAACACGACAGGATCTAAAAAATGCGGCATCGCTGTCGTGACCAGCATCATGGGCCCCACCGGGTCAAGCGGCACAGGCTCACCCATCTGAGCAGCGATTTTATCAGCCCAAGCACCTGCACAATTCACTAAAACAGGCGACGTAAAAAGGCCTTGATCGGTTTGCACCTGCCACTGACCGGCATTGCGCTGCAGATGTAGTACCTGAATGCCTTCGATAACGCGCGCCCCTAAGCTTTGCGCTTTAAATCTGAAAGCACGGGTCGTGCGATAAGGGTCGGCCGAGCCATCGGCACGCACAATCAAACCGCCCTGAATGCTGGGCGTGATCGCCGGCACAATCGCGCGTACCTCGTCAGCGTCAAGCCACTCTTCGTGGGTGTAGCCATGCTCATGCATGGTTTGTAAGCGCGTACGCAATGTTGCAACATCTGCCTCGTCTTCGGCGATACGCATTTGGCCGTTTTGATCAAAGCCACAGTCGTCGTCGACCCAATCTTGAATGTTTAACCAGATTTCACGGGAGGCCAGCGACAACGGCACTTCTGCCAGATGCCGGCTTAGCGTTCGCACGCCTCCGGCATTGACCCCAGACGCATGACGGGCGATATAATTTTTTTCAAGTATCAATGCGTGAACACCTGCGCGCGCTAAATGCAGCGCCGTTGAACTGCCATGCAACCCGCCACCAATAATGATGACGGGTGCGGCCTGCGCGTGTTCTGTCATTGCGATCGTTGCCTGAGGATTACACCGGTTTCTTTAAACGGATCACGGCTTTTTTAGAGTCGGCTGTTTGCGGCAGCGCTGCCAACTCGCCAAGCGTGAGCGGCTTGGTTGGAAAGCGCAAACGATAATGACCCACCTCTTGTGGTGTGACCTTGCGTTCGTCGGCAATCAGTTCAGTGACCGTGACGCTGCAAAAACGCCCCTGACACGGACCCATGCCACAACGCAAAAAGGATTTCATCTGATTAGGCCCAGGGCATCCTAAGCTGACGGTTTCGCGCACCTGAGCGGCGGTAATTTCTTCGCAACGACAAACAATGGTGTCGCCCGTTGGCAGCCGAAACTGCTCGGGTGCCTGGTACAACGTATCGAAAAACTCGCGCCCTTGTACCGCACGCATAAACGCGGCGCGTGGCGCAGCGCTCGCCGCATCCCGTTGCGCCGCTGTGATTTTGCCAAGTTGATGTGCAACCTGCAACGCAGACAGACGGCCGCGGTGCTCGGCCGCCCAGGCGCCCGCAATACCGCCGCCATCACCCGCGATGCTGACCGCCGGCACATTGGTGCCCCCCCACGAATCAACCTTGGGCTCCCAGCACAGCAGCAGTTCATTCCACTGTTGCTCAACACCTACCGCTTGCGCAAGATTGATGTTGGGGATCACACCTTGATGCAAAAGTAGTTGCGTGGCAGCCAAGGTTTCTGTGCGGCCGCCGGCAGTAAAGCGAACACTTTGCAGGCCTTGATCATTTGGGGCAATACCTGCCAGCGCTTCAAGCGCTGTCACGCCCTTCACAATGCGCACCTGCGCTTTAACTTCACGCAAAAGCTTCAAGCCTTTGACAAGATACGGTGAGGTCAAAAACCCCCACGCGTGGCGCAAGGCTTTACCTAAACGCCCAGGCGGAGTGGTGTCGAGCAAGGCGTCGACCTTGATCCCTGCATTTAAATATTGCCAAGCGATAAGATACAAAAGCGGGCCACATCCGGCCAGTATCGTCCCTTTACCAGGCACAAGCCCAGAAGACTTCAACAACACTTGTGCAGCCCCTGCTGTCATCACGCCAGGCAAGGTCCAGCCAGGGATCGGAAAAGGACGCTCTTGTGCACCTGTGGCCAACACGATCTGTTTGGCGTGCAACATGCGCGCTTCACCCGCGACCGAGTAGCCAACTTCGAAACCTTGCGTGGCATCGGCAACCGTCATTTGCGCCACCGCCCAGACAGTTGCACCGGGCAGGTACTGTGCCCCAGATTGTTTGAAGGGTTCGAGAAGCGATTCACCATGCCAATAATCATCGCCTAAGATTTTTCGGTCGAGGATCGGCGTGGAAGTCATCGCACGATAAATCTGCCCACCGGGCGCGGCCTGCTCATCTAACAAGATTGTTGCGACACCTTGTTGTGCAGCGGTCGTGGCAGCAGCCAACCCTGCGGGGCCCGCACCGACGACTAACAGTTCGCAATGCGTCGTCGTGATCATGTCTGCACCTCGCGTGCGCCTTGTTGGCGTTCGATCGTCATGCCACTGCGCACGGGGATCATGCAGCCTTGCTGATTTGGCTGGCCGTCAATCATCACGAGGCAGTCATAACAAATCCCCATCAAACAAAACGGGCCACGCGGCACGTCTTTGACTGCCGTATCACGACACTCGTTGACCCCTGCCGCTAATAAGGCCGCTGCGACGCTATCGCCCGCGCGACATTGCACGGCTTTACCGTTGATGGTGACAACTACTGGCGCAAGCGCTAAGGCTTGCTGCGCTTCAGGCAGCCTGTTGTACATGAAACCTCCGAGTTGAAAAAGGAGCCATCGTATCGGGCAACGCGCCTTCAATCACCATGGGGGCAATTCGCAAGGCGTGCACGGCCGCTAAGGTGACGCCGCTATGACAGGTGGCCACAAACGCACCTGGGTGCGTGGCGGATTGCTCATAAATAGGAAACCCGTCTTTAGACATCACGCGCAACGCTGACCAAGAGCGCACCACGCGCACGTGCTTGAGGGCAGGCATCGTCCGTACGGCCCGATCTGCCAAGGTCGCCAGCACCGGCAAACCAACGATGCCGTCAACGTAGCCCGCCTCTTCTTGCGAATCGCCAATCAGCCAAGTGCCTTCGTCCATCTGACGCAATGTGCTGAAAGGCGTGTGCAACATGCGGCGCGTACGCTCAAGCACCACAATCTGTCCGCGTTGTGGTCGCACGGGGATTGATAAGCCCACTTTGTTGCCCAGCGTTTGGTTGTTTAAGCCCGAGGCCAGCACCACCTTATGGGCGCGAATCACACCGTGTGG
>JBIIWK010000018.1:0-20537 GCA_044338955.1 Burkholderiaceae bacterium | reverse complement strand
GCCCTCGGTATGGGCTTGGGCAGACGACCAAAGCCATTGCGCGGGCTCGTCAACCAAGCCTTCTCGCATGGCGCTGCGTTCTAACCAAATGACGCATGGCAATACCCAACGCGTGGGTTGCGGAATGGTTGACCGATAACGCCCGTTGAACACGCTCCCCATTTTTAAATGGGCAGCCAACCGTCGCCCAAGGTCTTGAACCAGACGAGACACGCCAAGCGCATCGCTTGGCGTCGCGAGTAAATACAGGCCTTTTGAGGCCAGGCACCAGCCGTGCACCGAGACACGATGGAGGTGCGCACTCTGGCCGAGCCAACCCAACAGCAGCTCGAACGTGCGCCCTGGCGAGGCGCTGAGCACGCTAGCGGTCGCGGGAGCGAACTGCGCAGTCATCAATTGCGCTAGGTCTGGTGCAAAAAGTCTGGGTAATCGAGCCATCGCTAGAGCGCTTTCATGCCCAACGTCGCCCTTAGGGCTTGCGAAGGCGATAGAACAAGTTTGGAGCGCTCACGATGTATAAGCTGCCGGCCTCGTCCGCTGCCACACCTTCTGGTCGGGGCATTGGGGTCGAACCCTTAGAGGATAAAGACAACATGCCACGTCCTTCGCCGCTATCGCCGTCGAGCTGCACCACCATCTGAGACTCTTCACTTAATAAAAATATGCGCCCGGTCGAGGGGTCGACCTCGACCGATGACAGGTCGGTGGCGAAGGGGACTTCGTCGAGCCAACGGCTCACGTTTTCAATACGCAGGCCGCGCGAATCTGCCGTCTGCAGATAATTTAAGCCACTGACCCGATATAGCGCTCGCGGGCTGTGTTCTTTTGCGATGTACATACGGTCACGTTTGAGGTCGTAGCCCAAGCCTTGAAGGCCGTGATTGCTGTCTTCTGACTCGCCGAATCTGAGCACTAACGAAAAGCTACGAGCGGTGTCGATGCTTTGCACAGTTGTCGGGATCTCGACTAGCGCAATGCGGTTGCGCGCACCATTCACTAGCGCAACGCGGTTGCCGCCCATCCACGCGACACCGTCGACGTCTGACATACCTTTAATGGGGTAAGTGGCCAGCAGTTGGCCATCAATCGACAGGGCGATCAGGGCAGTAGGCTTGTTAGAAACCGCCCACAGGCGCTTTTGGAGTGCGTCATAAGTGAGCCCAGAGAAGTTACCCTCAATGCCTTCTATCACTTTGGCGCGGTCTGGCGTGGCATAGCCGGTAAGCGTGTTGCCACCGCTACTGGCGATTTTTTTCTCAAACTGAGCTTCTTTGGCCGCTAAACCCGAGATCCACCGATAAGCCACTTGTTCAGCATGATAAAAGCGCACGCCGATGTAGGTTGCCCAGCCCACGGCTATGACAAGCAGACACGCTAACAAAATTTTTGATAAAAACTTAACTAAATCGGACATACCCAAACCAAAAGTGAATCAGCAAACCTAGGATCCGCTGGTCGCCGACCGCAGCCCCTTGAGATTAACACCCCAAGAAGAAATGCGGAACTTTCTGATCAAACGACCGTCTTATTAGCACTCGGGCAGCGAGAGTGCTAAAATCTTCTCATATACCGCGCCCGTGTTTTGGAGCGATTCTTTCATGACAAACTCTGCTGCTTTGACTTTACAACCTTCACAACTTGCAATGGCCATCTCAAATCCCGGTTCGCTGGGGACGATTGAGGCCTACATTACGACGGTCAACCGCTTGCCGGTGCTCTCGGCCGAGCAAGAACTCACGCTCGCGCGTCGACTGCGCGACCAAGAGGATATCGCCGCCGCCCGCGAGCTTGTGCTGTCGCACTTGCGCCTGGTGGTGTCAGTCGCGCGCCAATATTTAGGCTATGGCCTGCCTCACGCCGATTTGATTCAAGAAGGTAATGTTGGGCTGATGAAGGCGGTAAAGCGCTTTGATTCCGAGCGCGGCGTACGCCTTGTGTCTTTCGCTGTGCACTGGATTAAAGCCGAAATTCATGAGTATGTGGTGCGCAATTGGCGCATGGTGAAGGTTGCTACAACCAAGGCCCAGCGCAAGCTATTTTTTAATTTACGCAGCATGCGGCCTGATGGCCAAACGCTTGACACGCACCAAGTCGCAGAAATCGCGGCCACGCTCAAGGTGAGCCCCGAAGATGTGCGTGAAATGGAAGTCCGGATGTCGGGACGCGAATTGCCACTCGAAAATCAGGACGATGATGATGAGTCGTATGCACCGATTGCCTACTTATCAGACGAGGGCCGCGCAGATCCAACTCAAGTGCTTGAGCGTCAGGCAGCCGATATCAGGCAAGGCAGTGGCTTGACGCAGGCGCTCGACATACTCGATGCGCGCTCAAGGCGCATCGTAGAGTCTCGCTGGTTACAAGACGATGGCGGTGCCACACTGCATGACTTAGCGGCTGAGTTCGGCGTCTCTGCCGAGCGTATCCGCCAGATCGAAGCTGCAGCCATGAAAAAAATGCGCGCCCATCTAAGCTAGAAAATTGAGTACCGGCGAAATCGTCTTCGGGTTCGCTGGGCTCTTGGCACTGATCTGCTTCATGCCTCCACTCGCTGGGCGACTCAAGCTGCCCTACGCAGTGCTGTTGGCGATTGTTGGTTGTGCAATCGGCCTGTCGGGTCAGTACCACTCAGTTGTACCGCTAGGATTAGGCGAATTTTTAAGCCTGTTCAATCACTTCGAAATATCGTCAGAAACTTTTTTAATTGTCTTCTTGCCGGTGCTGTTGTTTGAAACAGCCTTAGCAATGAATGTACGACGCCTGATTGACGACCTCGGCCCGATTCTTTTACTTGCCATTGTCGCGGTCTTCGTCAGTACGGCCTGCGTTGGGTTCGTGTTGGCACATTTCACGGGCTTTAGTCTGGTGATCTGTTTAATCTTGGGCGCAATCGTTGCCACCACTGATCCGGCAGCTGTAGTGGGTATCTTCAAAGAGGTGGGCGCACCGACCCGGCTCTCGACGCTGGTTGAGGGCGAAAGCCTGCTCAATGATGCCGCTGCGATCGCGGTTTACACCTTCATGCTCGCGCTTGCCGCTCTGCCAGGTGAGGGGGTGTCGGCAATGCTACTGCCTGCATTTTTGAAGGTTTTCTTGGGCGGAGCTGCAACGGGTTTTTTGCTTGGCCGCCTGACTTGCTTGTCCTTCGTCTGGCTGAGGGGCTGGCCCGTCGCAGAAATTTCGCTCACACTCTCACTCGCCTATTTTGCCTACTACGTCGCAGAACATTACCTGCACGTGTCAGGCGTTGTTTCAACGGTCGTTGCGGGCTTGGTGGTGGGATCGACAGGGCGCACGCGTATGGCGCCGCTCACCTTTGAAAACTTGTCTCAATCGTGGCATCAATTTGGGTTTTGGGCGAACTCGTTGATTTTTTTACTTGCAGCGATGCTCGTGCCAAAAATGATCGAGCATGCGACTTGGATTAATTTGTTTTACGTAGCCTTGGTTTTTGGCGCCACGCTTTTTGCGCGCGCAGTCGTTGTTTTTGGCTTGTTGCCACTGATGTCCACGTTGCGCATTGCCACACGCGTGAGTTCGAGTTATCGAGCCGTGATTTGGTGGGGTGGCTTGCGTGGAGCGGTGTCGCTGGCCCTTGCGCTAGCAGTGACAGAACATCGCAGCTTGCCTGAAGATGCCCGTAGCTTTATCGCGATCTCTGCGACTGGATTTGTTTTGGCGACGCTATTTTTAAATGGATTGACGTTACAGCCGTTGATCAAGCTTTTGGGGCTCAACGCCCTCACAGCAAAAGAGCGTGCGTTGCGCAATCAGGCGGTCATCGTCACCACCGCGCTGATTCAACAAGAAACCGACCAAATTGCAAAAAACGAAGCGGTACCCGAGAGCGCACATTCACGGGTGCACAAGGTCTTTGACCAAGCGCTGCTGCATGCCAGCGAGACGCAACTCGCGGATTTTTCAGCAGACGAAAAGCTTGAATTGGGCTTGTTAATTTTGGCTCGCCGTGAATTTGAACGCTATTTCAATGTGCTTAAGCACGACATTATCGATCGGCGCCTAGCCGAGAAACTGTTGGGTCGGGCCGAGCGCCTTGAAGACCTTGTGCGCGCCTCTGGCCTCAAAGGGTTTCGCACTGCGGTGGCGCGTGCGCTGCGTTACCCGCGGCGGTTTCGCCAGGCCTTGCGCGTGCACGAGCGTTTTGGTGTGCAACGTTGGCTGGCCTACGAATTGAGTCAGCGCTTTATCGCGTTGATGTCGATGCGCTCGGTGGGGCAGCAACTGCTTGAGTTTGCTGAAACCAAATTGCCAGAAATTATCGGGGCCCATGCGACCGCGCAAGTGGCTCAGGCACATCGTCAGCGCCTTGAGCTGGTGCGCGAGGCCTTTCACGCGTTAGAGCTTCAATATCCAAGTTATTCGTTGTGGCTGCAAGAGCGCTATCTTGGCCGGATCGCAAGAGGCTTGGAGCGCGAAAAATATGCTGAGATGCTTGAGCAGTCGCTTGTCAGTGGTGAGGTGTACGCTGATCTGCTTGAAAAAGCGGACGAGCGCTGGGGGTTTCTCGAACATGTTCAGCCGCTGGACATCGAGATGAGTGCCGCGGCCTTGGTTGCGCGCGTGCCGCTATTATCGGACTTGTCCGCCCAGGCGGTGGCTGAGGTCACAAAGATGTTGACCCCAAGGCTTTTTTTACCAAACCAGCTGATTTGGGGTAGGCAGTTACCTCCCTTTGGCCTCTATATTGTTGCCTCGGGAGCCGTCGTGGTGCTTTTGCCTGACGGCACCCATGCAGAGCTCGGCTCAGGTGAATTTTTTGGTGAACTCGCGTTGCTGAGCAATGAAAAAATCGAGGGATTCGAGGTGCGCTCGTTGGGGTACACCAAAGTGCTGTGTCTGCCTGCGAAAAGCTTTAACGACCTGTTGGCGCGCAACGCGGGGCTCAAAGAAAAAATTGAACTCGTGGCGAAACAGCGTTTGCGCGCGATACAAGTCTGGCGTGATTATCAGTCTAAGTAGGCAACTCACCAAGCACTTAACAACGCGAAACGGTTGCTGCACAGGCTAGTGCCGCGGGTTGCGATGCCGCAGACGCTAAACAGGCGCGGGTGTCGCGCGTTGCAGCAGGTCTTCGGCGACAACAATCGAGGCCTCTAGGGTAAAGGCGCCCTGGGCCAGCATATTAAAAATGCTCGACGGTGCAATTAATTGAATCTCCATGACTTCGCCATCGCGATTTTTAGGCGTCACGTGCGGGGGTAAGACACACTCACAGGTCAGCACGTCTTCGGCCTGATAACCCTCAGGCACTTGCCTCAACATGCGGGCGATCGTTCTGAGAGGCGTGCGTCCGGCAATATCTTCCGGTTCAAGACCGGCTTCTTCGTCCGCTTCGCGTACCAGTCCAACCTGAACATCCTCTTGGCTCGAAATCAGCCCACCCACCAAGGTGTCCCACATGCCGGGGTCGGTCGCCTTCGTCAGCGAACGTCTGGCAACCCATAGCCGCCCGTCTTGCGACCAACCGTTGAGGTGTACGGCCTTGGTAAGCAGGCCTAGGGGTCGCACCACGCCCCGCTCAATTGCCCCGAGAGGCTTACTGCTAAGCGGTCGAGCGGGGTCATCTGCTTGCTCGGGCCATACGTCTAGTAACTCGTTGCGCCAGCCAGGCGCACAACCGGCCTGGCGCAGCGTGATCGCCACCGTCGCCAAGAGTGCATTCAGCTCGGCGCCGGCGCTCATCGACCGACCGATATGGGCAGCGCCCTGCGAAACGTCGACGCCGTTGAGCCCGGTCAGTGCCTGAGCGGCACTTGAAAACAGCCAGCCGCAGCGGTTATCTGCAATAAATAACGGCACTGAGTCGACCTGCACGGGCTGACTAGCCCGATTCAGTAAATCACTGAGCAGCTGCCGGAGACTGCCAGGATCTAAAGAAATTCTTGGTGAATGCATAGGTTCGTCAGGGGCTTGTTGTGTGAGCTGATTGTAGGACAGCGCGACCTTCTCAGCCACGCTATAATCCTATAGGTGCATTTACGAGTACCTTTTTGTGAATGATTCGCGTTGGGCGTGGGCAGTACAGCGTCGGGGCTCAGCGATCCAATAATTTTGCGTCAGTGGTGCCCAATCTCCATTCAGTCAGCGTGGTGATGGTGATGGTCCTAAGGCGCAGCGTATTCGAGGTTTAGCATGAAGAAGGTCAGAGGGTTACTGGGCGCCTGTGCCATGCTTTTGTGTGGTGTCGTCAGCGCACAAGTCAAAGATATGCCGGGCGGGCCTCGCGTTAACCAGCTTAATTTGTCCGAAGGCGTCACCCAAATCGCCAGAGACGTGGCTTGGCTGCATTGGTTTATGTTGATTGTGTGCTTGGTGATCTTTGTCGCCGTGTTCGGCGTCATGTTTTATTCGATCTGGGCGCATCGCAAGTCACGTGGCGCTAAAGCAGCAACCTTTCACGAGCATTTAGGTGTTGAAGTTGCCTGGACAGTCATCCCGTTCATTATCGTGATCGCCATGGCGCTGCCCGCCACGCGAACCGTGGTGGCCATGAAAGACACCAGCGGCGCAGATCTCACTGTTAAAGTCACGGGATACCAATGGAAATGGGGTTACGAGTACATCGACGGCCCCGCCGCTGGCGTGAAGTTTTTATCAAATCTCGCCACCCCGCGCGCTCAGATCGAAGGTAAAGAGCCTCGCGGTCCACTTTACCTGATGGAAGTCGATAACCCACTCGTGGTGCCCGTAGGTAAAAAAATCCGTATCTCTGTCACAGGCGGTGACGTGATTCACTCTTGGATGGTGCCCGACTTGGCTGTCAAACAAGACGCGATTCCTGGGTTTATTCGAAGCGTCTGGTTTCGCGCCGAAAAAGTTGGTGAGTTTCGCGGCCAATGTACCGAGCTTTGCGGCAAAGACCACGCCTTCATGCCAATTGTCGTGAAAGTCGTGTCAGAGCAAGATTACGCCACCTGGTCTGCTGAGCAGAAAAAATTACTGGCTGCGGCGGCAGATGACCCAAGCAAAGAGTGGTCGGCAGCCGATTTAATCGCGCGTGGCGAAAAAGTCTACGCCGCCAACTGCGTGGCATGTCATCAAGGTAGCGGCAAAGGCGTTGTGGGTGCTTTCCCTGCGCTGGATGGCAGCAAAATAGTGTTGGGCCCTAAGGCCGAGCACATCCAGATTTTGCTCAAAGGTAAGCAGGGTACGGCGATGGCCGCGTTTGGCGGTCAGTTAAATGACGTTGAAATCGCTTCGGTGATTACGTTTTCGCGCGCTGCTTGGGGCAATGCCGGAAAGGGTCAAGACCCTGTTGTTTCGCCGGCCGACGTCAAGGCCGCACGTTAAGTTTCGACACATTCGTTTAGGCAGGCTGATGACTGCACCTGGTGTGCAGTTACCGTAAAAGCAGGATAGGAGTCAACTATGAGCAGCGTTACACCAGATCAGGTTTCAGGCCAGAGTCACGGCCACGGGCATGACCATGCGCACGACGATCACGCCCACCACATGCCACACGGCTGGCGTCGTTGGTTGTTTGCGACCAACCATAAAGATATCGGTACGATGTACCTGATCTTTTCTTTTGCGATGTTGCTGGAAGGGGGCACGCTCGCCCTGCTGCTGCGCACCGAGCTGTTTCAGCCGGGGTTGCAGTTCTTTCGCCCTGAACTGTTCAATCAGTTTACGACCATGCATGGTTTGATCATGGTGTTTGGCGCGATCATGCCGGCCTTTGTTGGCTTTGCCAACTGGATGGTACCGCTCCAAATTGGTGCCGCGGACATGGCCTTTGCCCGCATGAACAACTTTAGCTTTTGGTTGTTGCCCGTTGCGGGCTTGTTACTCACCGCCTCGTTTTTTGTACCAGGCGGCGCAACCGCTGCAGGCTGGACGCTCTACGCCCCCTTGACCCTGCAAATGGGCCCGGGTATGGATATGGCCATTTTTGCGATGCACTTAATGGGTGCGTCGTCAATTATGGGCTCAATCAATATCGTGGTCACGATCTTGAACATGCGCGCGCCTGGCATGACACTGATGAAAATGCCTTTGTTCTGTTGGACATGGCTGATCACTGCCTATTTGCTGATTGCCGTGATGCCTGTGTTGGCCGCTGCCATCACAATGGTCTTGACCGATCGCCATTTTGGCACGGGCTTCTTTAATGCCGCCGTGGGTGGTGACCCCGTTTTGTACCAGCATATTTTCTGGTTCTTCGGGCATCCCGAGGTATACATTATGATTTTGCCGGCCTTCGGCATCGTCTCAGCCATTATCCCGGCCTTTGCGCGTAAACCGCTGTTTGGGTACGCCTCGATGGTCTACGCTACCGCCTCGATCGCGATCCTATCGTTTATTGTCTGGGCGCATCACATGTTTGCCACGGGTATGCCCGTCACAGGGCAGCTGTACTTCATGTATGCCACGATGCTGATTTCAATTCCAACTGGCGTTAAGGTGTTCAACTGGGTAGCAACCATGTGGAAAGGCTCGATGACGTTCGAGACCCCCATGCTGTTTGCCGTAGGCTTCATCTTTGTCTTCACGCTTGGCGGTTTCACGGGCCTAATTCTGTCAATGGCGCCAATCGACATTCAGGTGCATGACACCTACTATGTGGTCGCACATTTCCACTACGTGTTGGTGGCTGGTTCGTTGTTTGCATTGTTTGCAGGCACCTACTACTGGTTGCCAAAGTGGTCTGGCTATATGTACGACGAAAGATTGGGCAAGATTCACTTTTGGTCGAGCATGATTTCGTTCAACATCACATTCTTCCCAATGCACTTTATGGGCTTGGCAGGCATGCCACGTCGTTACGCTGATTATGCAGCTCAGTTCACTGACTTTCATCAGATTGCAACGATTGGTGCATTTTGGTTTGGCTTTTCGCAGTTATTGTTCTTGTATATCATTTTGAAAGCTTACGCAGGTAAAGGCGCCCCAGCTGCAGCTAAGCCCTGGGAAGGTGCTGAAGGCCTAGAGTGGACGGTGCCTTCACCTGCTCCGTTCCATACCTTCGAAACACCTCCAGAAGTGAAGTAAGGTAAACACGATGCCAACTGAAGAGCAGCGCCGTAAAAATCGTCGGACTGGATTGTTACTTGCTGTGGTCGTGTTTGCCTTTTTTGCTTACACAACTGGTAGACAGATTTATTTACATTATTTTTCTTAATGAGTGAGAAATCCGTATGAGCGATGATTTGAAAGAAATTGCTCAGCGGAAATTGAGTTTTTTTCAAACACTAAAGGCGGTTCTTTGGGCGCTGTTTGGGGTGCGAAAGGGCTCCGGGTATCAAGAGGATATTGCGAAACTTAATCCCGTATATATTATTATTGCCGGGATTTTGTTGACAGTTATCTTTGTCGTGAGCTTGGTGAAGCTTGCGGGCTGGGCGATCAGCCAGTTGACTTAGTATTAACAATCATATTTTGTAAGTTTGGAGAACAAAATGAGTGCATCCCACTCTACCCACGGCAACGTAGCCCCCTACTACTACGTACCCGCTGATTCAAAACATCCAGTATGCGCAAGTATTGCGCTGATGGTGGTGATGTTTGGCGCGTCAGCCTGGATCAACGGCATCGACGTTGCTAAATGGGTTGTGCTCGCAGGTTTGCTTGGGCTATTTGTCGTGTTGTATCACTGGTTTGGTGACGCGATCCAAGAGTCTGAGGCTGGTTTAAACAGCAAGCGTATCGATATGTCGTATCGCTGGAGCATGAGCTGGTTCATTTTCTCTGAGGTGATGTTCTTTGCTGCTTTTTTTGGCGCACTTTGGTATACCCGCACGATTACCCTGCCATGGTTGGGTGATTTAGATCACAAATTGCTACTGTGGCCTGACTTTAATGCGGTGTGGCCAAATCTGGGTCCGGCGGGTGTGGTTGAGTCGTTTCAAACCATGGGGCCTTTTTGGTTGCCGACGATCAACACCGCACTGCTCTTAACCTCAGGCGTGACCTTAACTATTTCTCACCACGCGTTGATTGCTGACCATCGGGCAAAAGCTAAGTTTTGGTTGTTTGCAACGATCGTGTTGGGCTTTATCTTCGTAGGCCTTCAGGGTTACGAGTACTACCACGCCTATACCGACTTGAACTTAAAGTTCAACTCTGGTGCTTATGGCTCGTTGTTCTTCATGTTGACGGGTTTTCACGGCTTTCATGTGCTGCTGGGCGCGACAATGCTGACAGTGATTCTCATACGCATGATGAAGGGACACTTCAGGTCGGACAATCATTTTGGTTTTGAAGGCGCAGCTTGGTATTGGCACTTTGTGGACGTCGTTTGGTTGGGCTTGTACTTGTTTGTGTATTGGTTCTAACCCAGCCAGCGTGGCTTTACCAATAAAAAAGCCGGCATTGCCGGCTTTTTTGCTTAAAGCATTACAGAACTAAGGTCTAACCTATAGAAAGACACATCCTAGCCGTTGTCGGCTTAGGATTTAAACCCTGTTGTTTCTATCCAGCCCATCCAGTACGAGAACAACAGAAACAAAAACAAGACCACTGACATGCCGATTCTGACAGTCAAGGCGTTAACGGTTTTGCTCGAGGATCCCTTGTCGCGCATGAGATAAAACAGAGCAGACGCTAAACTGCCTAAGATGCCGACAAATATCAGAATCACCACAATACGCACGATGTTCTCCACCTAAAGCAGGAATTATCGCAGACATGCCGCGATCAGCACTGAATACACGCACCATCTTTGCAGGGCTACTGCTAGTCGTTGTGGCCGCTGCATGTATTGCCCTTGGGTTCTGGCAGCTTGACCGTGCCGCCGAACGCCGCAGAATTGCCCAAAACATCGAGCAAGGCCGGTCGGCAAGCACGCTGAATTTAAACGCCCGCGTACTTGAACCACAGCCGATTAAGAACTGGACGCCTGCTCAGGCTGAAGGCACTTGGCGCGACGACTTGAGCGTATTGCTCGACAATCGAAATCTCGAGGGCCGGCCAGGCTTGTGGTTAGCGACCCCGTTGGCCTTAGCCGACGGTCGCGCAGTGCTTGTGTTGCGGGGCTGGTTTGCCAGACCATTGGGCGCACAGCCAGCACCCATCCTTGCTACTTCAAGTGAGGTGCAAATCATTCAAGGCGAACTTGTTCAACACGTCCCTAAACTGTTTGAGCTTTGGTCCTCAAACAAAGCTAGTCGCTTAACCTTTGCCAAAAGTCCAACTGACCCGCGAAGTGCGACTCCGTCTACAGTGCCGTCCGGCGCAACTATATCCGTCGACACACCGCAAGCCACGACCTCTTCGGACAGCCGAACAGCGACCAGCCCTAAGCTCGAGACCGGAACACTTCCGCGTGTGCAGAACTTATCGCTCGCTGAGCTGTCAGAGCAGAGCGGTTTAAATTTATTGCCTGTGGTGTTAATGCAGACAAGTCGCGCGAATGATGGTTTGATACGTGTGTGGCCAGAGCCCTCGGTCGACGCCGATAAAAATCTTGGTTACGCGACCCAGTGGTTTGGCTTTGCCGCTATTTGTTTGTTTGCTTTGTTGGTTTTTGCCTGGCGACTCAAACGTCGGCCATAGCCCTTTATCTTTCGGATCAGCATGACTTTGCCTACCCCCCCACGCCCCCGTACGCGCACCCCTTTGGTGTTAATCGTCTTAATTAGCCTCGCCCCCGTTCTGGCTGCCGTAGTGGCTTATTTCAATCCCGACTGGCGCCCAGACGGAAGCGTGGCCTATGGCACGCTGATTGAACCACAGCGCCCAATACCCGCCAGCACTGCGTTGCAAGCCACCACACTCGACGGCAAGCCGTTTGATGTCGCTTCACTCAAAGGGAAGTGGCTGTTGATCACCGCCGATGGTGGTGACTGCCAAGATGCCTGCGCGCGCAAACTTTTTATTTTGCGCAACTCGCACGCCAGCCAAGGTAAAAATGTTGAGCGCTTAGCGCGCGTATGGTTTATCACCGATGATGCGCCCGTACCCGAGAGAGTCCTCGAAGCGTACAAAGGCACCATCATGCTGCGGGTGCAGCCAGAGCAGTTAAAAGCGTTTTTGCTCGCCGAGTCAGCTTCGGTTAGCACAGGTACCAGCACCCACACCACTGGTGCTAGCGTCGTGACGCCCTCCGTTACTGTACCGGCTTCATCCAACGTCGCAGCCAAAGCGCTGGCTGAACCGATGTGGATTATCGACCCACACGCTAATTTGATGATGCAATATCCCGCGAATGCTGAGCCCGAGAAGGTCAGGACAGATATTCGCAAGCTTGTCTACCACTCAAGGATCGGCTGATGTCAACGGCGAGCATCTTCACGCTGTCCGCCGAGGCAGTGGCAGACAAGTCCGCCGAAAATAAGCGGCGCCGGTATCGAAAGATTATATTTCTGACATGGTTTTTGACGCTTGATCTGATCATGTTTGGGGCGTTTGTACGCCTGACCGACTCGGGCTTAGGTTGCCCAGATTGGCCCGGCTGCTATGGCAGCGTGACCCCGCTTGGGGCACTTCAATCCATACGCGAGGCGGTCCAAGTCATGCCAGACGGCCCCGTCACCTTACCTAAGGCGTGGATCGAGATGGTGCACCGCTACGTGGGTAGTTTGCTCGGGCTGCTGATTATTGCGATTACCTGGATGGCTTGGCGCCATCGCTCAATCCTTGGACGTTCGCCAGCGTTAGCCTTCGTCACCCTAATCGCGGTGTGTGTGCAAGGTGCCTTTGGTGCCTGGACGGTCACGCACAAATTGATGCCCGCCGTGGTAACCGCCCACCTGTTGGGCGGCATGAGTTTGCTGGCGCTCATGACTTGGCTGGCCGCGCGTGAGCGCTCGCATCCGCCAGTTTCTGTTGAACTCGGCCATTACCGCGGCTGGGCTGCGCTCGGGCTCGGTTTGCTGTTTATACAAATCGGGCTCGGAGGTTGGGTCAGCACCAACTACGCCGCGTTGGCCTGTATGGATTTTCCGACGTGCCATGGTGCGTGGTTGCCTGAGATGGATGTCGCTAGCGGCTTTGCGCTGGTCAGGGGCTTAGGCGAGATGCCAAACGGTGAGATGATTTCACAACCCGCGCTGACGGCCATTCACTGGGTGCACCGAAATGCTGCCTGGGTCGTGTTTGGTTTCTGGGGCTGGTTGGGCTGGCGGTTGCGCGCAGATGCTGGGCTACGTGGCCCGGCGACCTTGGTGTTGTGTTTATTACTGGCACAATTGCTCACGGGGCTCACAACGATCTTTTTTCAATGGCCGCTTTTGATCGCAGTCTTGCATAACGGCGGCGCTGCGGGCCTGGTTCTGGGCGTGGTCACTTTGTTGACGCGCTTGGGCAAACCGCAAGATCAGCGCTTGTCGGTACAATCGAGTCCACGCTAATTAAAACTTCAACCATGACGAGCACGACCGCCGCAAACCCTGGCCTTTTGCGCCAATATCTTGTGCTGACAAAGCCACGCGTCACGCAATTGGCGGTATTTTGCGCAGTCATTGGGATGTTTTTGGCCACACCTGAGCTGCCAGATGCTAAGCGCGTTTTGGCGGCAACGCTTGGCATTTGGCTGTTGGCCGCAGCCGCCTTCGCCATGAATTGCCTCATCGAGCAACAGGTCGACGCGCGCATGCTGCGCACCGCGCGCCGCGCAACGGCCACTGGGTCGATCTCCACTGCGCAGGTGCTTGTCTTATCAGGCCTGTTGGGTGGCATCGGCATGCTGGTCTTGTACTGGTGGGTTAACCCATTAACCATGTGGCTAACCTTTGCAACGTTTGTGGGTTATGCGGTGATCTACACCGTCATTCTCAAACCCCGCACCCCACAAAATATTGTCATTGGCGGCCTCTCGGGGGCTATGCCTCCTGCCCTCGGTTGGGCCGCTGTGGCCGATGCGGTGCCTGCCGAGGCTTGGCTGCTAGTGTTAATCATCTTTATCTGGACGCCCCCTCACTTTTGGGCGTTGGCCCTGTATCGCACCGACGACTACGCAAAATCAGGCTTGCCGATGCTGCCGATTACCCATGGCCAGAAATTCACCCGTTTGCATATTTTGCTCTACAGCTTTGCCTTACTCGCCACCACCTTATTGCCCTATATCGTTGGCATGAGTGGCTGGCTGTATCTGATTGCTGCGGTGATCTTAGGTCTGATTTTCATTGGCTATGCTTTCAAACTTTATCTTGTTTATAGCGACGAACTATCCCGCAAGCTCTTTCGCTTTTCGATCTTGTATCTCTCACTATTGTTTGCAGCGCTGCTCGCCGATCACTGGTTAATTATGGTGAGAGCATGACCCACATACACCACGTAAGCCCTATAAGCCGCACAAGCCAAAACAAAGTCCTGCGTCTGTTGAGCGCAGTGCTCTTGGTGCTGTGCGTGCTCTGTGTGGCGGGTTGCAAGGATGCTGCTCCTGGATTTAAAGGCAGTGACATCACCGGCACGCACCTCGGTAAAGATTTTGCGTTAACCGGCACCGATGGCAAGCCCTACAACCTTGAAGCTCTCAAGGGTAAAGTGACAATCGTCTTGTTTGGCTTTACCCAGTGCCCAGATGTTTGTCCCACTTCGCTCGCTGAACTCACACAAGTCATGAAATTGTTGGGCAATGAGGCTAAACGCGTGCAGGTGGTACTGATCACCGTTGACCCAGAGCGCGATACGCCCGAGGTGCTGCGCGCCTATGTGTCGGGTTTTGATCCCCAGTTTTTAGGCTTAACCGGTACGCTCGAGCAGATCAAAAAGGCGGCCGCTTCGTTTAAGGTTTACTTTGCAAAAACCGCTGGTGTGCAAGGTAATTACTCAATGGATCACAGCGCTTCGTTTTATTTGCTGGATACGCAGGGCGAGTCTCGCGTGCTGTTAAATAACAACATTGGTGCGGCCGCGATTGCGCACGACGTGCAGCGCTTGCTGCGCTAGGGCTGCTGTTTGTTGTACCGCGTTGGTCATGTAAAGCTTAGTTGCAGCGGTTCAAGCGAGTGCCTGCCCGCCGCGCATATCACGCTAACTATTTTTGGACTGCGCTTCATACCAAGCAGCGATAGCCGCTTGAGCGCGCTCAGAGAGCTCTGCAGTGTCAAGTTGTTTGCGGCGCTCGATGATCATAAGCGCGTAGGGTGTGGCCAGGCTTGAGGCCTCTGCGCAGAGGCGCAGTTCTTCGCCGACAGAGGGGCTGCGTTGACGCCAGAAATTGATGGCGGATTCTAGTTCGGTCAGGGACAAGTATGTTGGCATACCGTTATTGTCACAGAATATATGGTCTCTAAACGCGGCTGCTGCTGTTTTTTTGGCGTGTTTTCGAGCCGTCAATCATACCAACGGGTTGTCAGCACCTCTTGTCAATTTCACAGCAGATGCGAGTAATATCTAGGTACAACTCCCTACAAAAAGGCTCATGATGAGTGCAAGCCCTTCTAATCCCTTTGTGCTGCCTGGGTTTGGTCAAAGTGGTGATGCGGCCACCAATCCTTTGTTCGCCAGTCTTGAAATGATGCGTCAGGCGTTTGCTGGCCTTGGCGGGCCTGCAGGGATGTCGGGTGGGCTTGGCCTGAGCCCTCCCATGAATCCAGAAGAGCTTGAGCGCAAAATCGCTGAGCTTAAGTCGGTTGAAAACTGGCTTAAATTAAATCTGTCGATGCTCAGCAGTACGATCCAAGGCATGGAAGTACAACTCGCAACCATCGCGACGCTCAAGTCGTTTATGGCGGCCGGCTCAGCGGGTGGCGCCAACGCTCAGGCTTCTGGTGCGCAACCGGCACCACCCAGCTGGTTTAGCGGCTGGCCCACAGCACCTGCGCAGCCTCAGTCTAATCCTCAACCGTCTGCTCGCGCTGAAGTGAAACCCCAAGCCGAACCCGAAGCCGAACCTCGGCCACACGCACACGCTCAAGCCGCCGCCACTCCCGATGCGGCAGCCGACCACGACGCAATGGCCACAGGTGCAGCGCAGACAACTCAAGGCGATGCGGTGAGAGCCTCGGTTGCGCCAGCCGCACAAGCCTGGTGGGACATGTTGCAGCAGCAATTCGGACAGGTAGCGGCCGCCACGGCTGCCAGCATGGCAGTCAAGCCGACGCAAGCCGCGGGTCAGGCGGCAGCTAAACCGGTCAGAACACCTAAAAAAACGACAGCACCCAATACCAAACAAGCCGCAGCTAATGCTCTGAATAAAACCAAAACAAAAGCATCCACAACAGCCACAAAAGCCACCACAACAGTCAGGCCCAAAGCCAGACCACAGACCATCAAAAAGGTCACCACAAAACCTACCGCTAAATAACTGTCTGAAGCAACAATAAAAAGCAGCGCTTAACTACAACACTACAACACCACAACGCAAATCATGTTGAATATCGTCATTTTGGCCGCGGGCCAAGGTAAGCGGATGCAGTCTAGCCGCCCAAAGGTGTTACATACCATCGCAGGTCGTTCGATGTTGGCGCACGTGCTGGAGCGTGCGCGTGCGCTTGCGGCGGATAACATTGTGGTGGTGATTGGCCATGGTGCCGAGCAGGTGCAACACGCGTTTGTTACGCAACAGGATGTGCAGTTTGCGATCCAGCAGCCGCAGCTCGGTACAGGGCACGCGGTGCTGCAAGCGGCGGCACAGCTCAAAGAAGATGGTCGCGATGATGTCACGATTGTTTTGTATGGCGATGTGCCTTTGGTGCAGACCGCAAGTTTGCAGGCGTTGCTGCGCGCGCGCGGGCAGGGCTTGGCCGTCTTAACTGAGCTTTTGCCCGACCCCACAGGGTATGGCCGCATTGTGCGCAACGCGCAAGGTCAGGTGCAGGCAATCGTCGAACATAAAGATGCTACTGCCGAGCAACGCGCGATCACTGAAGTCAACACGGGGATTCTTGCGGCACCCACCGCGCAGCTTAAGACCTGGTTGGCACGTCTCACGAACAACAACGCGCAGGGCGAGTACTACCTGACAGATATCATTGGCTTGGCCGTGGCTGAGGGCATGGCCGTGAATGTGGCGCACCCTGGTGCCGCTTATGAAACCTTAGGGGTCAATAGTCGCGCGCAGCAGGCGCAGCTTGAACGCCTTTGGCAACTTGAGCTTGCGCGACGGCAGCTTGAGGCTGGCGTCACCTTGGCTGACCCTGCGCGTATCGACATACGCGGAAACTTAACCTGCGACCAAGATGTATTTATTGACGTTGGTTGTGTGTTTGAAGGCAACGTGAGTTTGGGTGCTGGCGTACACGTTGGTGCGCACTGCGTATTGCGTGATGTCACCATTGGCGCAGGTACGCGCATTGAACCGTTCAGCCATCTCGATCAGGCGGTTGTGGGCGTTGAGGCAAAGATCGGGCCCTATGCCAGATTGCGTCCGGGCGCGGCACTCGCGGATCGCACACACGTTGGTAACTTTGTTGAAATTAAAAATGCACGCTTAGGCGTCGATAGCAAAGCCAATCATTTGGCCTACATTGGAGATGCCGATATCGGTGAGCGCGTCAACATCGGCGCCGGTACGATTACTTGCAATTATGACGGTGTGAACAAGCACCGCACCGTCATCGAAGACGACGCGTTTATTGGATCGGATACGCAACTCGTTGCTCCAGTGCGAGTGGGACGTGGCGCCACGCTTGGTGCGGGCACGACACTTACACGTGATGCGCCGCCTGAGAAACTGACCGTATCGCGTGCCAAACAACTCACCATCGAGGGCTGGAAACGGCCAGTTAAAAAAGTTTAGAAATGTCTGAATCACAAACGGCGCGAGCACCCGACGCGATAGAAGGTTTACCCACGGGGCGTCGACGCAAGGCTGCCTTTGCGCTGGGTATTGGTTTGATGTTGTCGGTGCTCGACGCCTCGATGTCTAACGTCGCGTTGCCATCTATTGCAAAAGATTTGAATGAATCAGCGGCCTCGGTCGTATGGATTGTCAACGCATATGGCTTGACCGTTGCCATGATGCTGTTCCCGATGGCAGCGATTGGTGAGCGCATTGGTTTTAAGCGGTTGTTTCGTTTTGGTTTGCTGCTGTTTACCTGCGCCTCGATTGCGAGTGCCTTAGCGCCGACGCTACCGCTGCTATTGGTTTGTCGTGTCGTGCAGGGGCTTGGTGGTGCAGCCATCATGTGCTTGTTCGCCGCATTGCTCCGGCATATTTATCCGCCACATCTGATCGGGCGCGGGATTGGCTGGAACTCAATGACTGTCGCAGTCTCATCAGTGATGGGGCCGTCGCTAGGCGCCTTTATTTTGTCGCTTGCGAGCTGGCACTGGATCTTTGCGTTCAACATCCCAATAGGGTTACTGGCGTTGTTAGGCGTTAAATATTTGCCAGAGGTTGCGCCTGTTAAATCTCGGTTTGACTGGGTATCCGCCGGATTGAGCATGACGACGATTGGTTTGCTCATTATCGGGATTGATTATTTAGCAACCTATACGTGGCAGGCGTTGACTCTGATTGCGCTCTCGGTTTGCGTGGGCATTTTGTTGATTCGCCGCTCGAGTGCGCAGGCGGCCCCTTTGTTTCCGGTCGACTTGTTTCGCATCCCCGCCATGCGCTTTGCGTTGGCCGCCTCTGCCAGTACCTTCTCGGCGCAGATGGCGACCTTTGTTTCGTTACCCTTTTATTTACTGACAACGTTGCAGCGACCACAACTGACGGTTGGTGTACTGCTAGCGGGTTGGCCCGTGGGGGCCGCAATGATCGCTGCAATTGCAGGCCCGCTGTCTGATCGGTTTCCGGTTGCAATCTTAAGTGGCATCGGTGCGGCGGCGATGGCACTGGGTTTAACCTTGATTGCCCTCATGCCGGCAACTGTAGATAACACTTGGTTATTTTTTGCGATGATGTTGGCGGGGGTGGGCTTTGGTTTTTTTCAAACACCTAATAACCGCGTATTGATTGGCGCTGCACCACGCAACCGTGCAGGCGCCTTAGGCGGCTTACAGTCGACAACGCGTGTGTTTAGTCAGACCTTTGGCGGTGCGGTCGTAGCGATGGTGTTTAGCATGGGGTTTTCAATGGGGCCTCTGCTTGGACTGTGGGTCGCCATTTGTTTTGCATTGGTCGCGGTGAGTGTCAATGTGATTCGGTATCGACAAGCGCCGCACTCGGGCCAAAATGGCTGAGACGGCTCTGCGCATTTTGCAGATCAACACCGAGCGCGGTTGGCGCGGCGGCGAACGGCAAACATTATTAACGGCGCAAGGCTTGCGCGCACGCGGCCATCACGTTGAATTGTTATTACGTACAGGCAGCGCACTGGTCGAGCGCGCCCGCATGCTGGGTTTGGTGGTGCACACCGCCGGCGGAGGCTTTGCCTTTGGGTGTTGGCTCGCCATTCACGGAAAACGCTACGATGTCTTGCATGCGCAAACCGCTAAGGTGGTGGCCTGGGCTGTGATAGCTGCGCCCTTGCATGGCTGCCCTGTGGTGTTTTCGCGCCGTACAAGTTTCGCGTTGGGGGCAGGCGTTTGGCTCACACGCTTGAAGTGGCGCAGTGTTTCGCAAATGGTGGCGATCAGTGAAGCGGCGGCTCAGGCACCACGCTTGCTGGGCGTTTCAACGCGCGTGATCCCCAGCGCGGTCTTGCCAATCACTTCCGATTTGTCACGCATTCAACAGTTGTTAACAAACAGAGCCCTTGAGGGACGGCGCTTAGTGGGTACGGCTGCGGCGCTCTCTGTTGAGAAAGATCCAGTGACTTTAATTCACGCCGCTGCAAAGGTATGTGCGCAGTTTGACGACGTGGTGTTTGTGCACTGGGGCGCCGCTGGTTCGGCATCGCACGCAGCGCAGCAGGCGATTGCAACGCTAGGCTTGCAAGACCGCTATTTGTTGCTGGGTTTTGAGCCGAATGTCGAGCAATTGTTTTCAGCGCTTTCAGTCTTTGTGATGGCATCGCGTTTTGAGGCCTTGGGTAGTAGTGTGCTTGATGCTATGTTGCAAAGCGTGCCTGTGGTGTCGACCAACGCCGGTGGCCTGAAAGAAACGGTGAGCCAAGGGCGCGGACTAGTATGTGCGCCCGGAGATGCCGCAGCGATGGCCGCGCATATCTCGTTCATGTTGGCGCAACCCGCGCAGGCGCAGGCCATGGCTAAAGTTGCTTGCACCGCGGTGCAAACCGAGTACGCAGTCGATAGCATGGTCGAGCGGTATGTTGAGGTATACCGTGCGGTACTCGGCACGCAGGGATCTGGCCATTGAGCGCGAGACCTTGCCATCAAGTTGCGACTGCTGGTGAGTTTGCGCGGCGATACTTTGCGGCGTTTGGCATTGTGCACTGGCTGTTTGGCCGTGGCGTAGTCGTTACCTGAGCTTGATGCCGGTGTTGAATTTACTGCGGTGGATTGAAAAAAAGCTGCGCACGTTACGCACATTCATTTGCGCAGTAAGTGCGCGATGCACCAGCGCGTGATAGGCCGGCATATCAGTCACTTGTGTAATTAAAACAAAATCTGGACCAGAAGATACTCGGTAGCATTGCAATACCGCGGCTTCAAGCGCGACCGTGCGTTCAAACTGCTGAAGGCTTTCGGCTGACTGCACGTCTAGTGTGACCTCAAGAATGGCAGTCAGAGTATTGCCGACTTTGGTCGGATCAACGATCGCCACTTGTTTTTGGATGATG